>JBGTHI010000059.1:0-9546 GCA_041746295.1 Myxococcaceae bacterium | reverse complement strand
GAGGTGCTCCTCGTTCCTCGAGGCCAGCGGCTTGCCGCTCGCCCAGAAATGCAATGACCTGCGACTGACGTTGAACAAATGAGCGAGCTGGTCCCATGTCAAACCGCTTAGCCTATGCAGTTCGCCGATGGCCGAGCCCGCGGCATTGCCTCTGAAGGCTGCGCGTAGTCAGCAGACGTACTCGACCAGGACAGAATCCATCCAAGAGGCTTCGGATCCGCTCCCCGAATCGCATGCATCGCGCCAGCCGCAGAGGTCGCCTCGAAGTTCTGCCTCATCTCGAGACCGCTCACAGCTGACCTCCGTAGCGCACTAGAAATTCCCTTGTGACGGCCCACTGAAAAAGGGTGTAGACGCGCTCAGCGTACCGTCGAGCCTCCGCCACTACCTGGTCCACGACAAAGGGCATAGGAGCAGTGCTGAACATGTCGAGATCTAAGAGCCAGCTTTTCTCCTTTGCCGGCTCGATGGCAGCCGCATCGACGGTCGCCTCCGGCGGAAGGCAACCCCAACGCGCGAGCAAACGAGTATTCGCAACCTCGAACATCGATTCAGACAGGGCATGAACGGCGTGGGTTGCTGAAGGGGTTCCACTTATCCCGCGAACTTCCGGCCGAACTAACGTCCCGATCTCGTCAACCGCCTTACCGACAATTCGATTGATGTAACGAATGCCCAGACGATCGATCTGCCCCGGCTTGAAATGCTTATCCAGGGCTTCGGCAAGCAGCTTTAGACGTTCGAAGAAGTCGGAACGGCTGACGTACTTCGTGGTCTCCAGGGCCAGAAACTCGGGCGTCAGCGAAACGCGCCAGTTCCCATCGGAATCGCTAAAACGCCAGACGAGCTGAGGCCTTGCTGGTGCCATTCCAGCCGGCCCGACAAGGAATCCCTGCGTCTGCTCCTGTCGAAGCACCGGGTATCTGTTGCGAATCGATTCCTGGAACGGCGCCACGAAGTCGCGCTGTTCGATCGACAGAATCTCTGGGAAACGGAGTTGTGCGATGACCCTTACGAGAGGCGCATTCTTTAGGGGCACCTCCGGGGGAGGCGACGCTACGAGCGGGTCGAGGATGTCGCTCATGGCGTAACAGTAACCGCCGCAACCCTCAGATGTGAAGTAAAGCGTGAAGTAAAAATACTGCCAGTTATATTAGGTGCTTGTAATGCTCCAGGCCGACGGCGTTTCGCCCTAACCTCCTGAATTTAGAGCACCTCCGCGAAGTAGCGAAGCGCCTCTTGGTCATATTCGATGGTGGGCTCCGCGGGAGGCTCCGCGAACCCAAGGGGCGCCTCGCCGCGGGCATAGCCGATGGCACGGTAGGTCGGGAGCCGTTTCTCAAACATCCGCAGCAGCATCGGCACCTCGCGGTCCACGTAGTCGTAGATTCGGACCTCGGTCTTGCTGGGGTGGCGCCGGTGGAGACGCCCACTGTACTGAATGAGCGTCCCCTTCCAGGAAACCGGCATTGCCAAGAAGAGGGTATCGAGGCGCGCGTCATCGAAGCCCTCGCCGATGTAGCGACCCGTCGCCAGAACCACCCGCTCCGCCGTATCCGGAATCGAGGCGATCTGCTCGGCTGAACCGCGCCGCGCCTTCGCCGTCATACCGCCCTGAAGCACGACCAGGTGGCACACGATGGGTCGCAACTGTTCGGCTAAGTACTCGAGATGGTCCTTCCACTCCGTCAGCACGATGGGAGATCGGCCTTCCTGCACAGCCGCCACCACGTCGTCCACGATCCGCTGATTCCGTACCCGGTCTCCAACGAGCTCTCGATAGATCCCCTGGATGGCGGCGTCGGCGCTGTCGCCGCCCGGCATCCGGAATTCGGTCTCACGGACGATCAGCTTGTGCTCGAAAGGCCGGCGCGCCGCCTGGCTCTTCGCATCAACCTTGAACCGGACAGGTCCGAGCTGCATCTCGGAGATCGGCTGATGACCATCCCGTCTCTGCGGCGTGGCCGTCAGACCGACGACGTACCGGGCTTTCACTTCCGAGAGGACACGCTCAAAGGAGACTGCTGGCAGATGGTGGCACTCGTCCACAATGACTTGCCCGTATCCAGCCACCAGGTCATCCACCTTCTCCTGACGAACAAGGCTCTGGATCATCGCCACGTCGAGCCGGCCGTTCGGCTTGCGCTTGCCGCCGCCCACTTGACCTACATCCTTTTCATCAAGGCCAAGGAACATCGCGAGCTGGGCGATCCACTGCTAGAGGAGCGGCTTACGGTGCACGAGAATGAGTGTGCTTCGGGCTCTCTGAGCAACAAGATAGGTTCCAAGCACCGTTTTTCCGATTCCGGGTGGGCCGACGAAGATTCCAGTGTCGTGCGCCAGAAGCGCCCCCGCCGCTTCCCTCTGAATGGAGGTCAGCTCGCCGTCGAACTTGAACCGAACCGCGGGGCCTTCGCGCCTCTGGTCGTCAATTTCGAGCCTGACACCGTTCTCTTGCAGCAACGCCTCGGCTTCGGCAACAGAGCCACGCGGCAACGCGATGAAGCGATCGACCTCTTCGGAACAGTCAATCACGCGAGCGGTGAGCGCGGTCGATAGCCGCATCTTTTGCTTCTTGTAGAACTCGGGGTTCTGAAAAGCGGCGAGGCGCTTCAGTTGGTTGAGCATCGCCGAGGGAAACCCAGCCTTCTCAATGAAGAGCCGCTGCGCGAGGACGCCCTTCGCCACCGGCGGCAGCGGCCCGGCAACCCGCTTCGTTGGCGTCCGACCGGAGGGCATCCTGGTCCACGGCGCGGCGGCCTCTTCATCGTCGATGAGGCTCTCCGCGAATCGGACGCCGACCACCTGCCCAGTCCGCGTCGCATCGCGTGCAATCCTCTCGGCAGCGCTGGGCTCAATGCGCGAGACCGATGCCAGGAACGCCCACTGGTCGGCATAGGACAAGAAGTTCTCGTCTACGAAGACGCTGTTGCCCTCCTGTCGAGGCCCCTGCTGGAGCGGCAGCGCAATCAGGTTGCCAAACCCGCCGCGCGGCATGGTGTCCTGGTTCGGGAACAGTCGGTCATACGACTCCATCGACAGCTCGTGCCGTCGGTTCATCGTCTCCGTGATGAGGTAACAGCCCATCCGCCGCGCCACACCCGCCGGCACCGGCGCCGAGAAGAACATCCAGGCATGCGCACCGTTCCCGGATCGAGAACGCTCAATGGCGATGGGGACGCCGGCGCCTCGGCAGGTCTCACTGAACGCCGCCACATCCCTTTGCCACGTGCTCTTGTCGAAGTCGGCCGCCAAGAACCAGCAGCTCTCGTCCTCGAGAAGGGGGTACACCCCGACAACGTGCCGGCCCATTAGGTGGTCGGCGATCACCTGGTCACCAACCGCGACGAACGCCTGGTTCGCGCACTCGCTGCACTTGCCTCCGGTCTTGAGCGCGCACAGTCCTGGCTCCCACTTGTTGGAGCAGGCTGGGACGTAGCCCGGCTTTCCGGTCTTCTTGCTCACGAAGCGCATTGGGAAGACGTCGGTCCGCCCGCGGAAGAGCGACCGAAACAGCCTCACCTTGTCCGCGGGCGTCTTCGGAACCGGACCGCTCGTGGCGAGATGTAGTTGCGTTGGCGGGAACGCCGCTCCGGGCGCGGTCGCATCAAGTTCCGCATGAAGAGCAGCCATCCGCGCTCGACTTCCCTCGAGACCCCGCTCCATCTCGGCGCGCCGAGCCTCCTCCCGAGCAATTTCCTGAAGGATCTCATTCCGCGCCCGCATCAAGCTCCCACCGGCTGGGCTCTACGTCGGCCTGATCAAGCGCGTGGGTCTACAACAGCCGACCTGTTGAGGGAAATCGACGACCGCGAGCGGAGATCCTTGTCAACCTGCTCAACCTTGCGTACCCCGTGGCCTTGGTGGCCCCCAAAGGGGCCAAACGGTTTGGCCCCCCGAGGGACCCGCGATGGCGAAGGCAAGTAACCAAAAGCGACACTCAACCAGCACTCCGGCGCACGAGGTCGAGGAAGTTGACCTCCAAGCGGCGGTAGCTCACGCGCTCCGTGTCGCGGTGCGATGGGCGCGTCGTGAGGGGCATCGAGATCGCTCACTGGACGATCTGGACTACGGCTACGACCAAACCTTTCGAAGCAAAGTGATTGACCTGGCGAAGGAGCACGGGTCGAACGCCCCCATCGCATTCGTCGAATCCCAGTCCAAGGTTGGGACCAAGCGACATGTCCTTTCCGATGAAGACTTCAAGCATTTGCTGTTACTCAGCTTTTAGGACCCCTACTCCGTACCCGCTGGGAGTTTGGCCTTGGAAGGAATAGTCAGCCAAGACAACGAGGAACGACTCAAGCGAGTCGCGGGCCAAGTAACTGGTCTGGCCAAGATGTTGTCGGCAGCTCAGGCAGGTCTGACGGAAGTGGGGCGCCTGCTCGTTGTCGAGCGTTTGGACGATCTCCTGTCCGAAGCAGTGACCGCCAATGGTCCGAGTCAACGCCGCGAAGTGCTGGCACGTGCGAGCGAGATCGCCGCACGGTTCTCGCGAGGCGCGGGTCCGGCGAAGTCCACTGAAGGGAGGTCTCGCCGATGAGTCGCGGGATCAGACGATTCGCGTGCGCCATCTGCATCGTCGGGGGCACTGCTGTCGCGCAGGGTGAAGCTCCCCTTCCCTCTCCGCTGAGGCTAGGAGATGTGATCCGAATTGCCGGTGGCAACCGCGCCGAGGTCGAAGCGGCGAAGGCACGTGCGGACGCTGCCTATCAGCGCATTGGGGTCGTCGGAGCGCTGGAAGACCCAATGCTCTCGCCGTCGATCGACCACCTCCCGTTCATGCTGATGGGCGCGGACTGGAGCGTCACGATCGAGCAGCGCTTCCCCCTCTCCGGTGTCCTCGGAAATCGGCGACGCGTGGCTGAGGCCGAGGCGTCGAGGCTTAAGTCGGATGCATTGCGCACGAACCTCGATGTCCAGACAGACGCAATCAGGTCCTTCCTGATGCTCCACGAGCAGCGAGAGATGAATCGCATCCTTCGGGAGCAGGAGCATCTTGCAAAGGGGCTCGTCGCTACATCCAACGCTCGGTACGCAAGCGGCAGCGGCGCCCAGGCCGATGTCATCCGGTCCGAGATTGAAGTCGCCCGGGTGTCCGCGGGCCTGAGATCCTCGAAGGCGCAGATAGCCGCTGCCGAGGCGATGTTGAACACCAACCTTGGCCGCGCTGCCACAGAGCCTGTTCCGGCGTTGGAGTACGGAGGCACCGATGCCACGCCGCCTCCGGCCGAGGTCGTGATCCAGAAAGTCACCGCCCAACGGCCAGAGCTGGCGGCGGGACGCGCCGAGGTGCAGCGAGCCGACGCCGAGACCGACGTCATGAAGTCGATGTACCTGCCGATGGGCATGGTGCGCGCCGGGCCCGCCTACACCATGACGGACGGAATGGGCGTGATGGCAATGGTGGGCATCAGCATTCCCCTGTGGCGCGGCAAGTTGAAATCAGGAGTCGCGGAGGCAGAGGCGATGACCAGGATGGCGCGAGCCGACCTCGAGGCGATGCGCCGAATGGCTGAAGGCGAGGCAGCGAGCACCCGACAAGAGCTCATCGCCGCAAGGGAACGTTGGTTGGCGCTTCGTGACGACGTCCTGCCACGCGCTCGCCAGGCCATCGCCCCCACCCTGGCGAGCTACAGCTCCGGCCAACTGCCGCTGGTGAGCGTCGTCGAGGCGCAGCGCACCCTTTGGATGACCCAAACAGAGCTACTGGAAGCAGAGGTCGCGCTCGGCAATGCCTGGGCACGATTCGGGCGCGCAATCGGACAGCTCGCGGAGATAAAGCCATGAACAAACACGACGCAGTTAACCTCTGGGGACGACGTCTCGGATTGTTCGCCGGTGGCGCGCTGCTCTTGGCCGCGCTTCTCCTGATACAGCACAGGCGACACGGATGGCCCTTCTCGCTTCATCATGGCTTGGGCCCCCAAGTGCCCGCAGCGACTCAGCGAGGAGCGCAGGCCAAGCCAAGTGCCCAGACGCATGCTCGTGCGCCAGTTCACGTCGACCCAGCGAAGCTCGAGACGTTCGGCGTGGGCATCGAGGAAGCGCAGTTCGGCACGGTCGCACACCCCATCAGAGCCGTGGCCACGGTTGTTCCCGACGAAGCGCGCGTCTCGCATGTCCATACCCGCGTCGCCGGCTGGATTGAAAAGCTGTACGTCAACACCACAGGCCAAGAGGTTCGAGCTGGAGAGCCTTTGGCCAGCATCTTCTCCCAAGATCTCTTCGCTTCCCAGGTGGAGTTCATCTCCGCACTGAAGGCAGCTCAGAAAGGTCCTGCGAGCGTGGTGGCCTCAAGCGCCAAGATGCGCCTCAAGGTACTCGGGATGACCGACGCCGAAATTCAAGGTCTAGAGCGAAGAGGCACTCCCAATCGTCTGGTGACCGTCGTAGCACCGCGAAACGGAGTTGTTCTCCGTCGTGGCATCTCCGTCGGAACCGCGGTGGACCCATCCACCGCGCTGATGACCGTCGCCGACCTCTCGGAGGTTTGGGTTCTCGCCGAAGTGTCCGACACAGAGAGCGCGGGCATTCGGGAAGGGGTACCTGCGATGCTCGACTTCCCCGGCTCGGGCAGAGAGCCGTTTGAAGCGAAGGTTCAATTCGTTTACCCAACGCTGACCGATCGAACGCGAACGCTGCGGGTGCGTTTCGCGGTGCGGA
The DNA here is from genome assembly GCA_041746295.1 of Myxococcaceae bacterium. Lineage (GTDB taxonomy): Bacteria > Myxococcota > Myxococcia > Myxococcales > Myxococcaceae > JBGTHI01. The sequence goes on along the minus strand of JBGTHI010000059.1, from coordinate 2,880 downwards.
ATCAGGATGCGTCCCTCCGCCCGGGGCTCTACGGAACGGCAGAGTTCCGGCTCGAGCCGCGAAACACGTTGACGGTGTCGCGCGATGCGGTCGTGGACACCGGTGACCAACAGCACGTCTTCGTCGTCACTGCGCCCGGCATGTTCGAGCCACGCCCGGTTCGCCTCGGAGCACGCCTGGCCGACAAGGTTGAAGTAACCGAAGGCCTCAAGGCGGGAGAGAAGGTCGTCTCTTCTGGCGTCTTCCTCATCGACTCGGAGAGTCGGCTCAGGGCCTCCGGAGGTGGAACAGGCCACGCTGGACATGGAGGCTCAGGATCTTCGAAGGGCCCCACAGACAGCACCCCGCCCGCTCCCAGCGGCAGTGACTCGGGGACCCACGAAGGACACGGAGGGGCTGACACGCCACCTCCTGCCCCCCATCAAGGGCACGGGGGATAGCCATGGTCGAGCGCATCATCGAGGTTTCGGCAAAGCATCGCTGGGTCGTCTTTGGACTGGTGTTGGTTCTCCTCGGCTGGGCGTTCGACTCCATCCGGAAGACGCCGCTGGACGCTGTCCCGGACCTCTCAGACCCCCAGGTCATCGTCTTCACTGAGTGGATGGGCCGCAGTCCGGATTTGGTCGAAGACCAGATCACCTATCCCCTCGTCCGAACCCTGCAGAGCACGCCGAAGGCGGTGACAGTACGCGGCTACTCCATGTTCGGGATGAGCTTCGTCTACGCCATCTTCGAGGACGGCACGGACATCTACTGGGCGCGAACGCGGGTGCTCGAGCAGCTCGGCCGGGTCCAGGCTTCTCTTCCTCCTGATGCGACGCCCATCCTGGGGCCGGATGCGAGCGGAGTGGGTTGGGTGTACCAGTACGTCCTCCAGGACACGTCGGGGAAGCTCGACCTGGCGCAGCTGCGTGAGCTCCAGGACTTCACGGTGCGTCCCGCGCTCCAGGCCGTTTCGGGCGTAGCCGAGGTGGCATCGGTCGGAGGCTTTGAGCGGCAGTATCAGATCGTCTTGGACCCTACCCGGCTTGCTGCCTATGGGCTCTCGGTCACCGACGTAACGCGCGCTGTTCGGGATGCGAACTCGGAAGTGGGCGCGCGCGTCCTCGAGCTCTCGGGCCGTGAGTACGTCCTGCGCGGCCGTGGCTACGTAAAGACCCTCGAAGACTTGGAGAAGAGCGTCGTCACCCTTGGCGCCGGTGGAAACCCAGTGCTGGTGCGCGATGTAGCCAAGGTGCAGTTCGGCCCGGAGATTCGCCGCGGTGCAGCCGATTGGAACGGCAAGGGGGAAGCAGTCGGCGGCATCGTCGTCATGCGCATCGGGTCCAACGCCCTCGAAGTCATCAAAGGCGTTCAGGCTCAGATTTCCGAGCTGAGCCTGCCCGAAGGCGTCCAAATCGTGCCGACGTACGACCGCTCGGGGCTCATCGTCGGTTCCGTCAAGACGCTTACGAATACGCTCATGCAGCAGGCCTTCATTGTCGCGCTGATCTCGCTCATCTTCCTCTTCCACGCGCGCTCGGCCCTGGTCGCGATCATCATCCTGCCGGTCTCGGTCTTCCTCTCGTTCATTGCCATCCGCTACCTCGGCCTCACGACGAACATCATGTCGCTGGGCGGCATCGCCATCGCTGTCGGAGAGCTCTCGGACGCAGCCATCGTGCTCATCGAGAACGCGCACGTTCGACTGGCCGCAGCCAAGCCCGGAGAAGACCGGCAGCGAATCATCATTGATGCCTGCAAGGAGGTGGGCCGTCCAATCTTCTTCTCCCTCCTGCTCATCACCATCAGCTTTCTGCCCATCTTCACACTGGCGGGTCAGGCGGGCCGCCTCTTCCGGCCACTCGCGTTCACGAAGACGTTCGCGATGTTCGCCGCGGCCATCCTCTCCATCACCCTGGCCCCTCCCCTGATGGTGCTCCTTTTGAAGGGACGCTTTCGAAAAGAGGAGGAGAACCCAGTCAACCGCGTGCTCGGCAGAGTCTATCGCCCCATCGCCGGGTTCATCGTTCGCCGACGCGGATGGGTGGTCGGCGCGGCTGCGCTCATCATGCTGGCAACGATTCCTGTGTTCCTCCGGATCGGTTCCGAGTTCATGCCGCCGCTAGATGAAGGCTCGCTGTTGGTGATGCCCACGACGTTCCAGGGCATCTCCATCGAGGAAGCGCGGCGGGCTTTGAATGTCCAGGACCAGATCATTATGGCCTTCGGGGAGGTGGAGTCCGTCCACGGCAAGGTGGGGAGGGCCGAGACCGCCACTGACCCAGCGCAGCTCGACATGATTGAGACTGTCGTGACGCTGAAGCCGAAGGACGTGTGGCCCGAGGTCAGGCGCGAGCGCTGGTACAGCAACAGAGCGCCAGCGTGGCTCAAACCTGGGCTTCGCGTCTTCTGGCCTGAGGAGCAGCAGCGCACGCTCCAGGAGCTTTCGCGCGATCTCGACGTGGCGCTCCAAATGCCGGGTTTCCAGATGGCCATCTCCCCCCCCATCCGCACCCGCATCGACATGTTGACCACCGGGGTACGCACACCGGTCGGCATCAAAGTGTTTGGTGAGAACCTACAGGAGATCGAACGACTGAGCCTCGAGCTCGAAGGCATGCTTCGCGAGGTGCCGGGGACTCGAAGCACCTTCGCCGAGAGGCAGAGCGGGCGCGAATACATCGACATCGTGCCGGACCGCGACGCGATCGCCCGATACGGACTATCTGTCCGCGACGTCAACGATGTCGTGGAGGCTGCCATCGGCGGCATGAACGTCTCCACGGTCATCGCCGGGCGTTCACGCTTTTCGGTCAACCTTCGCTATGGCGCCGGCTTTCGCGCCGACCCCGAGGCCCTTCGACACATCCTGGTCCCGGTGCAGATGACCGAAGCGGC
>JBGTHI010000058.1:0-1834 GCA_041746295.1 Myxococcaceae bacterium | reverse complement strand
ACTCTCGCGCCAGCTTCTCGGCAAAGGGGCGGAATCCGCCCTCGGGGTGGCGCGTTCCCACCATCGCCAGCCGCCTGCGCGGGGGCCCCGAAAGACCCAGGTGAAACAGGACCGGAGGGGCACCGCGGAGGGGCGCCAGCGCCTTGGGATATCCGGGGTCACCCCGGAGTGAGGCGATCATTTCCTTCGCACGTACTTGTGCCTCAACCCTCTCGGCTGCAGGCGAAAGCGACCCCAGCGCCAGAAGCCGACAGTGGGTACTCCGGTTGAGCTGGAGGTCGACCTCCGGCAGCCACTGGGCAATCGGTCGATCCAGAATCTCCGACCAACCATCCCCTACCCACCGCTCGATGTCGTCGAAGGCCCGAGCTCCCAGCCCCCAAACCGACCAGAGCGCGAGCACCGCCCGCCGCTTCGCTTCCCCCACCGCCGCCTCCTCCCGAGAAAGACGCGGAGCCATTTAGCGCACAGGGCTGACGCCCGATCTCATCTTCGGTATCCACATCCCACCGCGTTGCTTAGGACATACGACTCATCTCAGGTTTGGTTCGACGCCGCGATACGAAGGCCTCGCGGAAAGGTTTCGCCGACCCAGAGCCACCCGCTACGAAACATACTTTATCTCGAGGCCCTCGCGCTTCAGCTGGTCGAGGAAGCCGCCGAAGTCCAGGTTTCCATCCGAGCCTTTAGGACCGGGCTGTCCACCCATGGTGATCCATTCGCGTTCCATTTCTTCGGGGATCCCCAGAATGCTGCGTCTGCCGTCGAGCTCATCGGCGAAGAGCCGGGCGCGAAGCGCCTCCGCACCCGACGCGAGGGCAAACTTCCTAATCGCGGCAGGATCCGCGAACAAGGGAAGCTCCGGCGCCTCGTCGAGCAGGTAGAGCCGAGCGCCGGCCAACGTGGCGGCAACGCGTGTCGCCACGAAAGGATCCTTCCAACCCTCCATCGCCCGCACGAGCGCCTCGGCCTCTCCTGGAGAGAGGTTGAGAGACTCGAAGACCTTCCGGGAGCGTTCGATGCGCGCCTCGAGGGGGAGGCTGGGATCGACCGCATCCCGCAGCAGCTCATGGAGGTGGCCATAGAGGAAGTAGGCGCGGTCCAGCCCAGGGGTCAGGATGGAATCGGCCACGCGGATCGTTCGGCGACCCTCGGCATCGGCGAAGCCGGTCATGCTGCGCAGCGAGCCCTGCACGGTCCAGGTGACCCTGGACCCCTCCGGGATGGTGTGCGTCTCGGGAGGCGCCCATTCGAAACGAACACCCAGTTGATCGAGCTGCGCCAGGATCGGCCCTGCCACCAAATCGTTGCGCAGGTCCTCATGGAGGAGGGCGAGTTCGAGCGCCGGACCGTCGAGCTTGTCCTTCAGAACATGCTCGATCTTCGATTGCTGACGCTTCCGATCATTCTCGTCCCGGAGGCCGAAAGAGTAGGGAATGGTCCGGAGGTCGTCCTCGTAGGCGCCGTAAATCTTAACCGAAGCCTCGGGGCCGAGCGCCAATACCGCTGCTCGGTTCTCGAGCGCAAGGATCACGTCCGCCGCGTTCCTGAATTGAGGATAGGTCCGGGTCCGCAATGGCAGCGTCCCCAATAACCGCGTCCCATCGGTGGCGTCCTCCAGCTGAGCGACCAACCTGTCGCAGGTCGCTTGGTCTCCCCCGTGGGCGAGCCCCGCTCGCGCTGCCGCCGCACAGTCGACGGGAAGGAAGATGTTGCTGAACCCAGCCGCCTCCGTGATTCCGGCGCCCGCCGCAAGCACCGCAACCAGGGTAGCGACGGTGACCGCCGTGCGCCGGATGGCGCGCAGGTTATCGGCCGGGGACCTGCAACTGTT
>JBGTHI010000057.1:0-2498 GCA_041746295.1 Myxococcaceae bacterium | reverse complement strand
ACTGGGGCAAGCCGTCGATCCTCGTAGGTCGGGCGATTTGGGAGGATGCGGGCGTGTCCTACAATTGCCGAGGCGAGCGTGATGTGAAGGACATCATCATTGCTGGAATGCCGCCGCTCGACAGAGAGAACGCCCTTGCCGCCGGATCGTTTTACATGGAAAGCAGCCACTTCGACACGAGCTCTTTATCGTACAAGGATGGTTTATATCATATCAACGGTAAGTCGTATCTTCCCGAAAAGCGGAGACGAGGAGTAATCGGGAGGATGAACCGGGCAGTGGACCTACTCCTTAGGAAGAAGCTTAAATCTGCTTTACAGACGCGGTCAGCATCGCGCGACGGCGCCAAAGCAAGTGTGTAGGGCCACGGTCCTTTCCCGATCACTTCACGTCGTGCGTGCCACGCAGTTTTTGCCCTCTTCGAGCCTGTGTCGCATCCTCTTCGGGGAAAGGAAACCGTGGCGACCATGAGAGAAGATATCGTTGAAGTACAGAAATTCATTGTCGGGATGAAGGAGGCGTATGCGCGTGGCGAAAACATGATGAGGTGGCACCGAGCTGCCGCGGAAGTACAGACGAACTCAACAACTGCAGCTTTGATAGCCTATGACTTGCAGGCTGGAAGTTATGTGGAGACTGCGCTCAGGTCACCGGGTGGGAACAAGCGGTGGTGTGCCCAGCTTGCTGACCTTATTCGCCCCATCATTGCGGAATCCGACACGATTGTAGAAGTGGGCGTTGGCGAGGCAACGACTTTGTGCGGCGTATTGAAGGAACTCAAGGAGTTTGATCCGCGGGCGTTCGGATTTGACCTGAGTTGGTCACGCGTGAAAACAGGACAGGAGTGGATCGACAAAGGGGACAACCCGGCGCGGCTCTTCGTGGCGGATCTCTTCAACATACCTTTGGGTAATAGTTCAGTTGACATTGTGTATACATCGCATTCGCTTGAACCGAATGGCGGTAAGGAGCAGGCCGCGGTGAGTGAGCTGTTGCGAGTAGCCAGAAAGGCAGTTGTTCTTGTCGAGCCAATCTACGAGTTGGCTTCGGACGATGCAAAAGCAAGGATGGCCTCCCACGGATATGCGCGGGGCTTGAAAGGCACAGCGCTGAACTTGGGCGCACAGGTCGTCAGATACGAGTTGCTGAAGCATACATCGAACCCCTTGAATCCCTCCGGGGTAGTCATGCTGAAGAAGGATCCAGATGATGTCGAGGACAAGAGCAGCTTCTGGCAGTGTCCAGTGACGGGGACGCCACTCGAACAATGCGAAGACGTCTACTGTGCGCATGAGGTTGGCATTGCCTATCCGATACTGCGCGGCGTCCCTCTTCTGCGGCCCGAACACGCAGTGGTCGCCTCGAAACTTTGCGGTGGTCTCGAACGCATTGCGTAACGACGCACTTTCTCAACCCGAAAGCATCGTAGCGCGCGGCGGGCGGCTGATTGGTTTGCGCGTGATGCTGTTCACCGGAGCGGATGTCGAAGGCATCGCCTCTGGTCGAGAGAAGCTGGGGCGGGTCAACCGCCAAGTGCTGGAGGAGATTGTCGGTCCGGACCTGGTTGTCATCCGGCCCGGCACCGCAGCGTCGGCGCCGCTCAGGTGGGGGCGCTCACTCCTCGGATATATGGATGGGCTTGCGCCTGCGCTCGTCCACCGGATTGTGGAGGAGATAAGGAGCGGCGGGATAGACACGCTCGTTGTCGATGGGTCGAATTTTGGCGCGCTGGTTAAGAGGGTCAAGCGCAAGCTGCCCAGGGTCCGGGTGATCGTGTTGTTCCACAACGCAGAGGCGCGGTTCTTCTGGGGGCGCCTGCGCCTAACGAAAGCCGCCAAAGCACTCGCCGTCCTGATCGTCAACTATCTCGCCGAGAAAAGTGCGGTTCGCCACGCCGACGACATCGTCTGCCTCAACGAGCGGGACAGCGGGATGCTGAGGCGCCTCTACGGCAGGGGCGCCGATCACATCAGTCCAATGGCGATCAGCCGTGAGCGAGCCGATGGAAAAAGTGCTGAGCAAGCGGCGGCGTCTTCAGGCGATTACATGCTGTTCGTCGGCGGTTCGTTCTACGGGAACACCTCCGGACTGCTGTGGTTCGCGCGACACGTCATGCCGAAAACGAATAAAAAGCTTGTGGTCGTTGGGCGGGGGATGGAGCAGTACAGAAGCGAGCTGGCGCGACATGCGAACATCGAGGTGGTCGGCGGCGTCGAGGACGTTGCGCCCTGGTACAAGGGGGCCAAATTCGTTGTGGCGCCGATCTTCGACGGGTCGGGCATGAAGACGAAGGTCGCCGAAGCGCTGATGTTCGGCAAGAGGATCGTGGGAACTACGGAGGCGTTCGTCGGCTATGAGTACATCGCCGAGCGGGTCGGAGTCATTTGCCAAACGCCGGAACAATTTTGCCGAACGATTGATAGCATGAGCGCCATGCCCGCGGCATGTGACGCGAAACTGATGGAAATATTCGAGCGGGACTTCTCTTTCGAAGCGGC
>JBGTHI010000056.1:0-6706 GCA_041746295.1 Myxococcaceae bacterium | reverse complement strand
GCGGGGGGGGGCGCCCTGACTGCCCTCGGGCATCAGCCTCATGCCTCCGGGCAAGGGCGTGGCAGAGTCCCTGGTTTGCCACCAGGTCGCTGGAGGCGGATCGGCGCGCTAAGGAATTTTCGCGCCACTGCAGGGTGCTTCGGCGTTCTTTGAGCAACCCGGCATATTAGGCGTGGGGAAATCGCACCACGAAATGGTGCGATTTCCCCAAAGAAGGGGTCGCCTCCTGACCGGTGCGCTTTCCCGAATGCGAAGGCTTGGGCATCCGCGCCGTCACATTCCGCCAGGCGGCAAACCATGGACTCCCGACCGCCGCCGCCTGCCACGCATAAGCGCCGCTGCCAGCGTTCTCCCGGGCGCCCACCCCCTCCCGTCTTCCCCCAAAGGCCCTGCTGCGCGCGAACGCTCTAAGCTGGGGTTGCCGCTCCAAACAGGTGAAAAGCCGAGGAGACGAAACCCCGTGCCTGCGTTAGCCGATAAAACTAAGCATGTCGCAGTCTCTCCTCACAACCGCTGCTGCTTTTCCGGACATTCGGCGGCGACAGATGGGAGGCGCGCATTTCAACGGGCGGCGCGTCCGCCGGGTAGCGGGCCACGAAATCCCCGAGGAACCCAAAGCCCGCGGAGCCTCCTACTTCGTTCCGAATGAGTTCAATACGCGGCTGTTCTCAGGGGCGTTCTACCGCGTGCCCCCTGGGGCGGTGGTCACGACGGGTGGCCTCCGTGCATTTTCTTTGGCGGGGTTCGTACCGGACGCGTGGGACAACACGCAGCCATTTGTGATCATCGATCACGATAGCGACATGACGACGTTCTGCGATCGGGTCATCGACCTTTTCGTTGAATCCGACCAGCTGGAGCTGTTCGTCGACGTGCTTGCCGGGCGCGCGTCTGCCTCGGCTCCCTTCTTTGAAGGCCTTCCGTTATCGGCCGATAAGCGCTCGCGGTTCACGCGAGCTGTTCAGACCCTATGCACTGAATTTGGACGTAACGTTCTGAATGATCCTCGGCAGTTCAAACGAGGGAAAGAACTCGCTCACCATGGGCTCCTCGTGCCTCTTAACGGCAGCTTCCTCGGTGAAAAAACCCTGAATGGCCTCGCCGATGTTCTTGTCTCGGCGGGTATACCCGTATCGCTGCTCGATCTCTCGAATATCCTCGAACACCTCCAAGTCGCACCGAGCGGTGCAGCAGAGAGGTTGCTCGCCAACCTCTCACGGCTGCCATGGAATGACGACGCAATCGCGCTCATCACCATCGATCGCATGCAGCGCGCCGAAGCAGCCGCGCGCGGATACCGGTTTGGCAGAGAGAACTCACCGGATGGTTGGAGCTACGTGCGGCTCTACGTGTCGGATCTGCTCCAGGCTCTTCGGAACGGGTTCTTTAATTCGGAGGACTCCTACCATCCCTTCATCGAGCAGATCCTCCAACCCAACTACCACAATGGATTCTTTCACCATCCACCCCCACGTGGATTCCTGAGGCCTCTTTCCATCATCCCGCGGCGCAAGTCCGGCCACTCCGCGTTCTTCTAGAGTTCCGAATGCCGGGCACTGGCTCAGCGCTATGGCTATGGCGACCTGCAGCATTGGGCCTACGAGGGCTTGGCGGTGGCGGTATCGAGAGGAAGAGCTGTGGACTCCGCCTCGATGAACCGGGCCGTCTCCAGAATCTGCTCCCGCAGCGCCACCCGCGCGACTCCGGCCCGCGCACAGAGCGACGCATAGGGCTCCGCCGCTCCCACATATCGATCCGGCTCCGGATGGCGAATCAATCGCGGCTTCGTCGTCCTCACTCCGCCCAGCGCCTCTTCCACCTGCGCCGCAAGCTCGCCCACCTCCACCTCTTCGCCGGCAGTGTCGAAGCGCCAGACGATCGGGCCCTCTTCAAGCATCAGGTGGAACACCACCGAGAACAGCTCGTCCACCGCGACAAAGGAGCGGATCACTGGCCGATCGGCGCGAACCTCGATCGGTCGCTTCGAGAGGGCATCGGCAATGAAGGATGCCAAGGCGTAGGTGCCGCGCTTGTTGATGTAGGGGCCGCTGATGTTGAACACGCGCGCCAGGATCGCCGAGCTCCCCGCCTGCTCCGCCCACGCCGCGAACCGCGCCTCATCCTCCAGCTTCAGCGCTCCGTAGACCGCCTGCGGATGATCGGGCATCCGAATCGCCTCATAGACCGCCCCGCTGGAGGCCACGAAGATCGCCCGAGCGCCGATCCTCCCGAGCGCGCCCACCACCTGTGACGAGATACCTCTGTTGATCTCCGCGTACTCCGCCAAGGGCATCTGCGAAATCTTGTCCCGGGTCAGATAGGCCAGGTGGAGCACCAGGCTCGGAGCCGGTTCCAGCGAAGGGAGCTCCGCGAGCGGGCGCTGCGCCACGCGCAGCCCCGACCGCAATATCAGCTCGCGTCGAGAGGAACCAAAGCAGACCACCCGCCGCTCAAAATCCAAACCCAGCGCCCCGCTCAGCATTTCCAGCGCGGCCATTCCCAACCAGCCACTGCTCCCGGTGACCACGACCCGTAACCCCGCCCGCCTCAATCGGATGCCAATCTCACCCTGAAACCGAGCATAGCCATCCTGCGGCGACTCGATCATGACCACCTCACCCGTGAAGCAGTGACCAGCAACGGCACCTCGTTGAAGTGCCGCGCGAAGGCGACTCCCTCCGGCAACGGCTCGAAATCGCCATAGCCGTAACCCACCAGAATCAACGGAACGCTCGCATTGCGCGCCAGCGCCAAGTCCACCTCGCTGTCCCCCACGTAGACGCAGGCGGCTCGGTCACCGCCGAGCTGACCGAGCGTGAAGTCCAGGTGGGCAGGATCCGGCTTCTGAGCGGGCGCGCCGTCCCCGCCCACCACCGCTTCGAAGAGACCCGCCAGCTGCAGCTCCGACAACACCTTGTCGCAGAGCGCCTGGGGCTTACTGGAGCAGATCGCCAGGCGGTGGCCTGCCTCGCGAAGCGCCAGCAGCCCCGCGCGCACTCCCGGGAACAGACTCTCGTGCGGGGTGGGCAGCTCCCGGTAGCGACCGCGGAACTCCCGGAGATCCAACTCCGGATCGACGCAGGCGGCTCCCAGTAACTCCCGGATCATCCGCACCCCGCCGACGCTGATCCACCGGCGGACCTGGGCGACGGTCACCTCCGCGGCCATCCGGCGTTGTACCAACATCTCGTTCACCAGCCGAGCGCAGACGAAGACGCTGTCGACCAGCGTTCCGTCCAGGTCGAACACCACCAACTCGCGCCTCATCTGCTCCATGGCATGTTCGAGGCGAGCTCGTCGCGCGACAGGAACGGGTGCATATCCTCCAGCGCGGGCGATGCCATGCTGCCATCCTCCAGACGCCGGGAGACCAGCTTCGGAGCGAACTGCTGCTCTTTGTCCAGCAGCACCTCGCAGAGGTAGGGACCTTGGGAATCCAGTGCAGCGGCGACCGCGGCACGAAGCCCCCGGTGGTCGCCGACTCGCGCCGCCGGGATTCCAAAGCCGGCCGAGAGCCGGACAAAATCGGGAAAGGTGATACCGCTGTCCGGGCCGCAGCCCACCAGGTTGTCGGGAAAGTGGTTCTGCTGGCTCTGGCGAATCGAGTGATACCCCTCGTTGTTCAGGACGAACAGCTTGATCGGCAACCGCTCCCCCGCGATGGTCTGCAGCTCCTGAAGGTTCATCATGATGCTGCCGTCGCCAGCGATGCAGACGATCCGGCGGGCTTTGCTCGCATGGAAGGCGCCGATCGCGGCAGGCAGATCGTAGCCCATCGAGGCGCAGCCCGAGTTGGTATAGAGCCGTTGCCCCTTCTTGAGCGCCGCCGCCTGGAAGGTGGAGACGCAGGCCGTGCCATCGCCGGCGACCACAATCTCCCCCTCTTGGAGCTGCTCGAACAGCGACTCCAGGAAGCAGTAGGGGTTTACCGGCGAAGGTTTGTCCCAGTAGCTCTTGAGCACTACCGGATACCGCCTGGCGCGGTCGCGGCACCACGCCAGATAGTCGCGGTGCGCCGCGGGGACCTCCCACCGAGCCAGGGCCAGCTGCAGGGCCCCCAGAAAGTCGCGGAGGTGGGCGTGGACCGGCCGATGAAGCGCGAGGGTCGGCTTCTCCAGCTCCGCGCGGTCGATGTCCACCATCGCGACCCGCGCATTTCTGGCGAACGACTTCCAATTGTAGCTGACCTGGCGGATGTTCAGTCGGCAGCCGAGCACCAGGACGTAGTCCGCATTCTGGACCGCGAAGTTGCCGGTTCGATCTCCAACCGTCCCCGGGCGCCCCACGTAGACCGGGCTGCCGTTGTGGATCGCATCGTGCGCATTGAAGCCGGTGACCACCGGGATTCCCAGCCGCTCCACCGTCTTCACGAACAGCTCGTGTGCGCCGGAGAGGCGGACACCATTGCCGGCGAAGACCACGGGCCGCTGGGCTTTGGCCAGCTCCTCCAGCACCGCCCTGGCCTGCTCCTCCAACGCCAAGCCTTGTAGCGCCCCCAGCTCCAGGAGGCTGTTGGGAGCTACCCCCTCGACCTCCGTGTCGCCGGCCGGGTCGTAGGGCGCCAGCGCATCCCACTCGATCAGCGCGCCCTGCACGTCCACCGGCACGTCGATCCAGACCGGTCCCGGTCTGCCCCGGATCGAAAGGGCTAGCGCGCGCTCCACCACTTGCCGTGCGACGGAGGGGTCCTGGAGCACCACCGAGTACTTGGTGACCTGCTTGGCCATCTTGACGATGTCCACCTCTTGGTCGCCCAGCTGGCGAAGCGCGATCGGATGGTTTCGCGCCAGCGTCTCGCGCTTCACCTGCCCGGAGATCACCACCATCGGGATCGAATCGACGTAGGCGCCGTAGACTCCGTTCAGCGCGTTAACGCCCCCGGGCCCGGTGGTGACGTTGACCGCGGCGGGGCGGCCCAGCAGTCGCCCGTAGCTCTCGGCCGCGATCGTCGAGGCCTGCTCGTGGTGGCAGAAGATCTTCTTGAGCCCGGTCTGTCGTCCGAAGGCGTCGTTCAGGTGAAGCGAGCCTCCGCCGGTAATCATGAACAGGTCGGTGATTCCGAACCGGACCAGCGCTCCCGCGATCGCGTCCGCCACACGCTGCTTGGACATTCTAGGCGCTCCTCTCTTTGCTAGAGCGTTTGAAGAACTCACCCAACTGCTCAGCCGTGTAGTCGAGCTGGGCCGGATCGAGCCCCGGATAGATCCCGACCCAGAAAGTGCTGTTCATCACCCTATCGGTCACCGAAAGCTCGCCGGAGACCCGGAAGTCTCGGCCGATCATGTAGGGCTGGCGGGTGAGATTCCCGGCGAAGAGCAGCCGCGTTCCCACGCGCTTCTCCTCCAGGTAGCGCAGCAGGTCCACCCGCCCGTACCTGGAGCTCTCCTTGAGGGTGATGGGATACCCGAACCACGACGGATCGCTCCCCTCGGTCGCGCGAGGCAGGATCAGCTGCTCCTCGAGCCCGCGCTCGCTCAGACGCTGGGTAAGGTATTTGAAGTTGTCCTTGCGGACCTGGATGAACCCTTCGGCGCGATTCAGCTGCGCCAGCCCGCAGGCCGCCTGCATGTCGGTGATCTTCAAGTTGAAGCCGATATGCGAGTAGGTGTACTTGTGGTCATACCCGAACGGCAGCTCCCCCAGCTGCCAGCGGAAGCGCTTATTGCAAGTGTTGTCTTTTCCCGGCGCGCAGAAGCAGTCGCGGCCCCAATCGCGGACCGACTCCATCACCGTCGCGAGGAGCTTGTTGCTGGTGAGCACCGCACCGCCCTCCCCCATGGTGATGTGGTGTGCGGGATAGAAGCTCAGCGTCGCAATGTCGCCGAAGGTCCCCGCCTTCTGTCCCTGGTAGGTCGAGCCCAGCGCATCGCAGCAGTCCTCGATCAACCAGAGCCCGTGCTTCTCGCAGAGCGTTTTGATGACCGACAGGTTGTAGGGGTTGCCCAGGGTGTGGGCGAGCATGATCGCCCGGGTCTTGGGCGAGATGGCCGCCTCCAGCTTGGAGGGATCCACGTTGTAGGTTGGGAGCTCCACGTCCACGAAGACCGGCACCGCCCCGTGCTGGAGGATCGGGTTGACGGTGGTAGGGAAGCCGGCCGCCACGCCGATCACCTCATCGCCGGGCTTGATCTGCCGGTCGCCCAGCTTGGGTGAGGTGAGGGCTGAGAAAGCTACCAGATTGGCCGAGGAGCCGGAGTTGACGGTGAGCGCGAAACGAACTCCCAGGAACTTGGCGAGCTGGAGCTCGAACTGATCGTTGAATCGGCCCGTGGTCAGCCAGCCGTCGAGCGCCGCCTCCACCATCATCGACAGCTCGGCCGCACCGATCACCTTGCCGGAGGGCGGAACGGGACTGCTTCCGGGGACGAAGGGGGCCCTGGCGAACGCCTGATCGGCATAGGACTTCACCAGCTCCAGGATCTGCTTCCGCGTCTCTTCATTCTTCATTCCCCTCCCCTTTCGTACTCTGAGATCTGCTTTAGGGAGACCGCCCGCATCTCCGCTCCTGCTTGATGCGCCTGATGCCAGGTGACGATCTTCTCCAGCGCGGTCTCCAGGCTCCAACGCGGTGACCAACCCAAGCGGGCCTGCGCCTTGGCGCAGTCCAGCCGCAACAGGCCGGCCTCGTGCGGCCCCTTGGCCGCCGACTCCTTCACCGCGGCCGTCTGCACGCCCCAGAGCGCGGACATCCGCTCGACGATCCAGC
>JBGTHI010000055.1:0-3858 GCA_041746295.1 Myxococcaceae bacterium | reverse complement strand
CAGGTGCTCGCCCTGCGCCATGACGACCTGCTCGCGCGCCGCTCGCTGGCCACCCTGCTCGCGGACGTGGCCCGCGTCGACGAGGCCGCCACGGCTCTGGATGAGGTCCTGTCACTCGACCCCTTCGACAATGGAACGCGGCTGGCCCGGGCTGAGCTGGCCGCCGCCAACGGCCATTTCGATCAAGCGGAGTCGGCTTTCGCTGCGGCCAAGGCGCTCTCACCCCAAGATCCGGAGCTCTACGAGCGGGAGGGTCGGGCCTTGCTACAAGCCGGTCAGAAACTGCGCGCCCTCGAGGCCTACGCCCGGTCGTTGGAGCTGCGGCCGCAGAATCCCGCGCTGCGCGAGGCGGTTCGCTCGCTCACCGGCGACTCGGCATCTTTCGGCGCATTGCACGCGTTCGATCTCTCCGCCCTGGCCAAAGAGTCGGACGCCTACCGGAGCGAGGATGCGGTGGTCCTGGGCGAGACCACCTACGTTCGGGTCCAGACCAGCGGCCTCTCGTCGCGGTTTCAGCAGGTGGGGGTCAAGGTCTTCACCCAGCGCGGAGTGGACGCCTGGCGCAGCCAGTCGGTCACCTACTCTCCGGACCGGCAGGAGCTGCGAGTGCTCAAGGCCCGCATCGTCAAGCCGGACGGTTCGGTGGTCGAGGGCGTGAGTGAGAGCGACAGCGCGGTCAACGAGCCCTGGACCGGAATGTACTACGACGCGCGCGCGCGAACGATGACCTTCACCGCGCTCGCGCCGGGCGACGTGCTGGAGTTGCAATACCGGCTCGACGACACCGCCCGGGAGAATCTCCTGTCCGACTACTGGGGGGACGTGGACTACGTGCGGTCGGGCCATCCCAAGCTGCGCTACCAGTACCTGGTCGACATGCCCAAGGGACGGCCTCTCTACTGGAACGGCGCCACGCTGGGGGACGCGCTGGCGTACGGAGAGGAGACGCTCACCGCGGACGGCGATCGCACCTTGCACAGCTGGCGCGCTTCGCGGGTCTCGAAGCTGACGCCCGAGCCTGCGATGCCCGGCTACTCAGAGGTGGGGACGGCGCTGCATGTCTCCACCTACAAGACCTGGGAGGAGGTAGGCCGCTATTACTGGAGCCTGGTGCGCGATCAGCTCATCCCGAACGACGACCTGCGCAAGACGGTCCGGGAGCTGCTCAAGGGAGTGGACCCCAAGAATACCGACGCCGTGGTCCGTGCGCTGTACGACTTCGTGGTGACCCATACCCGCTACGTGGCCCTGGAGTTCGGCATCCACGGCTTCAAGCCCTACCGGGTGGATCGGGTCCTCGCCCGCCGCTTTGGAGACTGCAAGGACAAGGCTTCACTGCTCCACGCGATGCTCAAGGTGGCCGGGGTGGACAGCCGCCTGGTGCTGCTCCGGATGCGCCACCTGGGGGCGCTGGCCCCGGAGCCGGCATCTCTGGCCGCATTCAATCACGCGGTGCTCTACGTGCCGGCGCTTCAGCTCTACCTGGACGGAACCGCCGAGCTTCACGGCTCCCGCGAGCTGCCGATCTCCGATCGTGCCGCCAACGTGCTGATCGTCGAGCCGGAGGCGCCCAGCCGCTTCACCACGACACCGGAAGCCACCGCGCAGGAGAACCTCACCCAGCTCTCGCTGGAGCTGTCCCTCACCCCCGCCGGAGGGGCGGAGGTCTCCGGGAAGACGCTGGTTCAGGGAGCGACCGCACCCGACTATCGCCGCGCCTACCAGGCTCCGTCCGGACGGAAGGCGACCTTCGAGCGCGGCTGGGCTCAGGCGTTCCCGGGATCGACCGCGCAGGAGGTGAGCCCCAGCGACCTGCGCGAGCTGGAGAAGCCGGTCTCGGTGGCCTACCGGCTGCGGATCCCGCGCTACGCCGAGAGCTTTCCCCAGGGGCTGCGCTTCTACCCGTTCGGAGGAGCCCGCTCCTACTCACAGCTCTACGCGCCGCTGGCGCAGCGGCGCTTCCCGCTGCTGCTTTCGGGGGCCAATACCAGCCGCTTCCGCTATCGCGTGACCCCCCCGCAGAGTCTCACCTTGACCGGTCTGCCCGAGGACGTGCATGAACAGTCGCCCTTTGGCTCCCTGGCGTTGACCTACAGGCGAGAAGGGCGAACCCTGATCGCGGAAGCCGAGCTGGTCTTCACCCGGACGCGGATCGAGCCCGGGGAGTACGCGGCGTTCCGAACCTTCTTAGGACGCGTGGACCGCGCCTTCAGCCGCAAGGTGGAGGCACGCACGGATCGCTAGAACAGAGCAACAGCGCTGGAGTGTTAACTTCCAGGCGCGGCTCTGGATTTGGAGCGCTTGTAAGTAGGTGAGCGCCAGGGCGAACGTTCGTTGGATTGACACTGCTCATTCGAATCGCCTTGTTCGATCTGTCGCCATGCTGCGATGGGTTCGCGTCGATGTGAACCCATAGCACCGGACGAAATGGGTGCAAAGTTGAGCCGTGTTTGGTTTCTAAGAAGTACCTGCTGGCGCTCGCCGCGCGGGTGACCACGCCGCCGTTCCTTTTCGAATCCGGTGTCAGTGGGACGATGCCCCTGGTCGAGGACGGCCCGACAATCGAATTAGGGGGCTAAAAAACTCTAGCCTCCTTGAGCCACATCGGGTCGTCAGCCTCATCGGACAAAGTCTGCGCCCAGGGCTCCTTGGGCCATGGCTCTTCGGCCAGCTTTAGGGCGTCAGAGACGGCATCGACCAGCTCCCCCCAGTTGCGCACCGGCTTGGGCATCAAGACGTTCACCCCGCGCCCGCTGTCATTGTTGGAGAACTCGCGCTCGCTCAGGACCAGGACGGAAAGGCCGGGGCGATGCTCGCGCCCCTGCCGCATCCAGTCCGCGGCGTCGGCGTGGGCGAAGTCCGGGTCGAGCACCCACAGGTCAAAGGGGGAGCGCTCCAGAAGGTTCCACGCTTCTTCCGCCGTCTGGGCCACCTGGACCGCGTAGCCCGCCCGCTCCAACGAGCGGGTGACCAGGTGGTGCTGCGATGAGTGACCATCGGTCACCAGGATGCGCTTGGGCTCTAGCATCTGCTCCCCCGAAGGCTCCAGCATTGGGCTGACATTCGGATTCTGCCTCGGCGCCGGCGATTCGCAACCCGATCAGCTACCGGACGACCGACGGGTCGACGGGGACCCGCTTCGGTGTAACTCCGGTCTGAGACTGAGCAACCCGAGCGCCTTCTTGAGCAGTGTTTTCCCCGGCTCGGCGCGATGCCAGGTCGAGGCGCCGCTCGGGTGGGGCAACGGCAACACGTCGAGCTCCAGGCCGTGATACCGAGCGCGCCGAACGGTACCGACCGTCTCCGCCAGAGGGACCTTTACGCCCAGAATCTGCTCGATGGCCAGGGTCCCCACCGGAATTACCAGAGTTGGCCGGAGCGCCTCGACCTCTTCGGCCAGGAAGCGGCCGCAACGCTCGATCTCCGTTGGGTCGGGCCGACGATCCCCTCCGCCCTTGGCCTTGCCCGGAAAACAGCGGGCGACGGCCGCGAAATAGATCCGGGTCCTCACCTCTGCCTCGTTCAGCCCCGTCGCATCCTCCAGCCAACGAAAAAGCGTCTTGCCCGCTGTCCAAGCGAAAGGCCGGCCCAAGCTCCCCTCACGGGGCCCTGGGGCCTGGCCGACCAGCAGCATGCGGCTGGCGATCGCCGGCCCGTGAACCACCGGGCCCATCATCTGGGGACAGGCGCGGCAGGCAGAGAGGCGGCGGTGGATCGCTTGAAGCTGCTCGATGATCTGTGCTCCGGACCGCATCGTTCCCAAGGCGAATAACAGTCTCGGTAGCGAAAGCCCAACCCCTTGCAGTATCTCCAGACCCTTCATGCGCACTCTAGCCCGGATATTTCACAGCGTGAGTA
>JBGTHI010000054.1:0-2804 GCA_041746295.1 Myxococcaceae bacterium | reverse complement strand
GGCGCACGCCGGAGGCGGTCTGGCGGTGCTCAAGCGAAGAGGGTGCAGCTCGCGGCATCGGACCCTCGTACAGGCGTCATAGCTGCGGGATGGTGAGGAAGCTCTCGGTGCCAGTACTCAGGCTCTCGGTGATGACAGCCTTCGCGTCCCGTTGGTTCCGGCTATCTTCCGGCTGCCTGAATCGGGCCTCCTCCTGTGGGCACTGCATGTTTGATAGGTAGATTTGTCGGTGCCCCCGGCCCTCTTACGTCGCACTGTCTGGGCCCTAACACCGATCCCAGGTGATTGGCGCCACGTCGCGACCACCTCAATGATTCTGCCACCCTAAACACTCGAAGATGGTCACACATGCAACTTGCGGCGAGATGATCTGGCCCCATGACTTCGATTGACTTTGACCGGCTCCTGAAACTGCGGCTGACGGTCGCCCGCGTCGGGGAGATGGATATCGCGAAGTGGTGGAACACCAACGGCATGCTCGCCGATCGCGGAGAGCTTGTCCTGAAGCGCGGCTTTCCACGAACACACCATTTCGCACAGGCGCGCGTTGTCTTCGAGGTGGCCCGCAGCCGCTGCAACGAGCTCTTCAATCCGCCAGCCTGCATGACCCTCTGGAGCCTTCCGGCTGACGTGGAGGATGAATTCGAAGAACACTGGCAGATCTGGCTCGATCGGGGCGAGCAATGGGTTCCCGTGTTCCAGTCCATCGCGGCGCTGAAGGGCGCGGACCTGCTCGAGGCGTTCAGACAATTCGGCCTGATCTCCCAGACGCAGCTGGACGCCGTCGCCAAGCTGCGGCGCGCGTCCGAGAACCGCGCAGTGCCATTGTCGGGCACTCACCACCCCAACGACGATGTGCTGACGATGCTGGCCGCTGGCTTCTCGCGAGGTGACGTTGGGAATCCAGCGATTCCCTATGCCAGGCTTGAGGGCTGAAGGGTGACCGAGGCGCGGGCCCTCACCGTTTCCTCATTCACCATCATCAAGGGCTCCCTCGTGGAGGAGACGTACGCGGCGTTTCGCTCGTGGGACTTCAACTACGATAAGTCCTCGAACCTGAAGCGAATCAAGGAGCAGAACGCGGTGGGAGCGAGGAGCACCAACTGGCTTCGCGACGTGGCATTTGTCCTGAGCCGTCGGTTTGACCCATCGGGGCGGGATCGCCCACTCGTCGAGCTCGCGCAGCGCGGGTGCCAACGCGATGTGTGGAAACCGCTGCTGCTGTGGCACATCACGAGGGACGAATTCCTGCTCCGCGACTTCCTTGTTCACTGGCTCTATCCGCAGTTCGTTGCGGGCCAGTATCGGCTGCGCACTGAGGACGCGATCGAGTACCTCAGAGCGGTCGCGAAGAGGAAGGATATCGAATGGTCGGGCAAATGGACCGATTCGACGACAGCGCACGTTGCGGCTGGCTTGCTCAAGATAGCTGTGGATTTCGGGCTACTCAGAGGCACCCGGTACCGGGAATTCACGTCATTTCATCTGCCGGAGGAGAGCTTTCTCTATCTCGTGTACGCCACGAAGCACAGCGAGCCAAACGCCCGACGCCTTGTACACGCTGAGGACTGGCGCATGTACTTGATGGATCCCACGGATGTGGAGCGGGAACTTCTGCGCCTACATCAGTTCCGCAAGCTCCAGTACGAGGTCGCAGGCAGTCTAGCACAGCTCACGCTTCCATACGCGTCGACAGCTGACTACGCCCGGAAACTCTGCGCATGACCGACGACTGGAAGAGCCGACTGACCGGACAGCTCGAGTCGATCCTCCGGCAGCCTGACCCCCGCCCGGCGATCAGCGCCTACCATGACATGCCCTACGCCATTTTCCGCTATCCGCCTGATGAGGAATTCGCGGTACGGCGAGAGACTGCGCTGTTGCGCACGCGCTTGGAGCAGAACGGCAAGCGGGTCACCGTCATTTCGCTGGCGGCGTGCCTTCAAGAGGCACTCGACGCTGAAGGGCTTGACGGAGAGGCGCTATTCGAGGCGGAGCGGTCGGTCGGCCTTGAGCCAACGATCGACACGATCCACCAAGTACTCAGCGAGTACCGCCCGCTCGACGGCCTCGTGGCGGCGCGCATCCCGGCCGATGCGGATCCGCTGCTCGACGTGGTGTTCATTGTTCGCGCCGGCGCGCTGTTTCCCGTCTACCGCACATCGTCGCTGCTCGAACAACTCAAGGGCAAGGTCCATGTGCCGGCAGTGCTGTTCTATCCCGGCGAGCTCGATGGCGCGGCGGGCCTGCGCTTCATGGGCGTGCTGGACGCCGAGCACAACTACCGGCCGAGGATCTTCTGAGGGCTAGCCGATGACCGCCAAGATGATACGAGACCTGTTTTCGAACGATATCTCCCGGGACATCGAGGAGGTCATCAAGGTCGATCAGGCCGATGAACAGATCATCCGTGCCGAGCTTGGCGAGTACGTCGTCACGGACTCCATTCGCCGCCACATGACCGAGATACTGGAGAAGTATTCGGAAACGCCCAGAAGGCCTCATGAAGGTGTCGCCGTCTGGGTGTCCGGGTTCTTCGGCTCCGGGAAGTCGAGCTTCGCCAAGTACCTGGGTCTGGCTCTCGAAAATCGTCAGATCATGGGCGAGGGCGCCGCACAGATACTCGGCAAGCAGACAGCCGACCCGAGGGTTCAGGTGCTCCTCGGCAGTATTGCCGAGAAGATCCCTACCGAGGCAGTCATCTTCGACGTCTCCACCGACCGCGGCATTCGCACTGGGAACCAGGGCATCACCGAGATCATGTACCGGCTGTTTCTCGACCGCCTGGGGTACGCTCGCGACCT
>JBGTHI010000053.1:0-7599 GCA_041746295.1 Myxococcaceae bacterium | reverse complement strand
GGGTAGCGCGTGTGCCTACCAGCTCGCCAGGAGAGGTTGCCCGGTGATCGGGATCGACCGGTATCACCCGCCTCACACGCTGGGATCTTCACACGGGGAGACCCGGATTACTCGCATGGCCACTGCGGAAGGCCGAGCGATCGTCCCGTTCGTGATGAGGTCTCACCAAATCTGGCGCGACCTCGAGGAGGAGTGGGGAGATTCCCTTCTAACCGAGACGGGATTGCTCGTTCTGACTTCGGTGGAGCGGGATCCGGGCGGGACAACGAGAGAGGCCTTGGCCTATGCCCAACGTAGCGCCGAGGTAGCTCGGAACTTCAAGATTCCTCACGAGGTGCTGAACACCAACGAGATTGAGCGGCGGTTCCCGCAGTTCAGACTTTCCTCGGAGCACGTCGGCTACTTTGAGCCGAGCGGCGGTTTCGTCCGTCCGGAGGCCGCGATCCGCGCGCAACTCGGGACGGCAGAGCGTTTAGGCGCGACGCTCCGGTTCGACGAGCACGTTCTCAGGCTTGAGGTCAGGTCTTCGACGGTGGTCGTCCATACCAACAAGGGGACGTACGAAGCGTCCAACGCCGTCGTGAGCGCTGGGCCGTATCTAGGTCAGCTCCTGCCTGGTCCGCTGTTTGCCACAGACACGGTGTTTAGAGTTTATCGGCAGGTACTCCACTGGTTCCCGGTGCAAGCAGATGAACCCTTCGAGATTGGCAGATTCCCCGTCTTTATCTGGAATTTTGGAGCCGGACCCAATGACAGCTTCTACGGCTTCCCCGCGGCCGAGCGAGGTGCCGGGTCAATTAAGGTCGCAACCGAGCGATACTGAAGAAGCAGTGAAGGACATCGACCAGGTGGATCGCAGTGTCTCGGTCGAGGAAACTCGAAAGATGTACGCAGAGGGGCTGCCGGCGGCTGGCCAGGAGATCCAACGCGGAGCCTATCGGCGAGCTGCCTAGAACCGAGGCGCCTTGCACCCAGCGCTGTGACCCACTGGTACAGGTTGTTATCCGTTGTCACGTTGTGGGCCCAAGGCCCTTGAGGCGATGAAGGAACGTGTCCGGGAAGTTACGACCCGGAACGGCGGGCGGAGCATGAAAGCCATCTTTGCGGAGCTTCGAAGCTTCCTCACCGGTTGGAAGGAGTATTTCCGGCTGGCGGTGACGCCCAGAATCTTCAACGAGCTGGACGAGTGGATCCGCCACCGGCTGCGTGCGGTGCAGCTCAAACAGTGGAAGAACGGGTCAACGGTGTACCGGGAACTGCGAGCGCGCGGCGTCGGCGATCGCAACGCCCGGGCAGCGGCGGCCCATACCCGACGCTGGTGGAGCACAGCCAAACACGGCGCGATTCAGACAGCCCTGCCAATGAGCTACTACGTGCATGAAGGAGTGCCGAGACTTGCTGCTTAACCTCAACCAACCGAACCGCCGGATGCGGACCCGCATGTCCGGTGGTGTGGGAGGGGACTGAGCAGACGATCTGCTCAGCCCCTATCCCGATTCGCTCCGACGAGAGCCTCAGCTGTCTTCCGGCTTCACGCCACTTCCGTATGGGCCGCCTCCGCGAGCTAAAGCTCGCTCCGGCGGGGGACTTCACCCGTGGATCACCGGGTCGCTCTCTCCGCTAAAACTGGATCCCGATCACGTCGGTGGTGACATACCTCCTTCCTGGAGTCAGGGTTTGGGCTTCATCCTCGCAAGCCGCCGTTGACGCTGCCCCCATTCGGCCAAGCGCTTCCGGGTGCCGCTGCAGGACAAGACCAACGGCCGTCATGACACGAACGGTCTGGCGTAGAGCGCCAGCACGATCTCACCGGTCGCCCACTCTAAAAAGCTCCGAGACAGGAACGTAAGCTTCGCCTCGTTCCGCGAGTCGCCGAACCTTCTTTCGGAGGATCTCGACGAGGCTGACGTGTCCCTCAAGGACACGGTACACGTCGGCGCCGTCCATCATTATGAACGTCGCTTGCTTGCCGATCGCGATTGCCCTTACGGCGGGCTCGGAGAACCCACTAATCGAGATGAAAAGCCCCCGCGTGAAGGAAGACTTACCCTCAATCTTGCCTCGAAAAGTGAGGAGGGCTAGGTCGCCACTGGTCCATAGATGTTCCTCATCTCCCAGAGGTCGCTGGGCGAAAGGGCCAACGTTTCGACCGTCTGCGCAATGTCAGGCCGCACCCGCAGGAGCGCTACCACGTCGTCAAGCAGTGTTGCCCGGCGCTGTCCCTCAGCGAAAGGCCCGAGCCGGGCCAACTGGGGCGGGAAGCCGATTCGTCCTTCCAGGTGCCTTTCGACGATCAACTCGATGAGCGCCTGGGCCTCCTCTTGATCCGCGAAGCGGATCTCGACGAGAAAAGCCCTTTGAACATCCTCAGGCGCGTGACGCCCCGCAGCCCGCACGGCCGCGACGATCCGAGTGCGCACTGCATCGTCCGTGGCGCTCCACCTCTCGAGGAAAGGCAGAAGCTGAGTGATGAGAGCCCACCCGTCTGTGGAGGTCAGCACGAGATTCAGGAGACGTGGCTCGTTAAGTCCGGCCAGGTCGAGCGCGATTGCTGCCTGAGCGGGACGCTCACTGCCCTCGGCGAGCTCGATCGCTCGCAGTTCCGTGAGTTGCTCCACTCCGATGCCATTCAAGGCAACCTGCTGATCGGCGCCCCAAGGCTGACGATTCAAGAATTCCTTGAGGATGTCCGTGGAGAGCTTGCCCAGCCTCACCAGGCTCATCGCGTTCGAAGGACGATCGTCGGCAAGCCCGGGATCGGCGAATCGGTGCTGGGCAACCCGCAGCTTGTTCTCCTGGCTCCCGTGCAAGGCAGGCCAACCACTGATCAACGTGTCGAGAGCATCGATGCGCGCCTCGTCGCTCAGATCAGCAGGTCCGAGCCGGGCCTCCAATCGGGTGCGAAGGGCATCACGTAGCGCGGCCGACGGCGCGGCTCGACGGACGATGTTGAGGATCATCATCGGCTGCAGAAATTCGGCGTCCAGCGATGCGATCGCCCGCTCCGACAGCGCATCCCGGACGCCGAGTGAGCTCTGCGGGTTCACCTTCCAGTAGCCGAAGACTGCCTCGTGCTGGGACATGGGTAGGTCACTGAGCCCCAACCGGAGTCGCCTGAAAGCTTCCAACAACGAATCCCAAACGGCAGCGTAGACTCGGCCGGTCACTGAGTACCGAGAAAGAACGGCATCGATTCTTTCGGACAGATCCGACGGCATGAATGCGTCGAAGACGCGTTCAGAAACCGCATCGAGCACAGGCTGATGCTCCGGCAACCTCAGTGTCTCCAGCCGCAGACCGCGAGCCGCCATTGACAGAAGCTGCAGCGCTTCGTTGGAGGTCTCGTTGCGAGCCGGTGGGAGCTCCTCCAGCCAGAGCCGTAGGAACTCGGGCGTGAAGTTGCCGCTCGGATCGGGGAGCGGATCACTCTCGAGCACCGAAAGCAGTTCCGCGATCTGAAGCCATTCCTGTCGCGGTCCGATCTCCGCTTGCCGCGTGGTGCGGCCTCGAAGCTCCTCGACCAGTTTGTCACCCAACACGGTGCGGAGACGATGGAACGATTGTGATTGTGTGAGACTACCAAGCACGAGCTGGATGTCATTGAGGCGCTTCTCGTCGGCACCGCTGAACAACTCGGCGCAGAGGTGTTCGAGAAAGGCGTGGTCGGTGCGCCAGGTGAGATAGGGTGCTCGAGGGTCCAGACCTTCGAGCACGTAGGCAAGATTGCGAACGCGCTCGTCGAGGCCGGGCCGCAGAATCCATCCGACGGTCGGATCGCGCGGGTCGGAAGGAGGCAGCCTCGCCGCTCTTTGCTCGAGAAACTCGTCGGACGTATGGCGCGCTAGCGACCACCAGCCGGCCGCAGTCGAGGGGTCCAAGGCGATCGCCGCCGCCCCGGATCGTTGGAGCCGCCTGGAGTGGTCGCGCTGAAGCTCCAGGATGCGTCGGTCCCGAATGGCGGTTGTCGAACTCATGTCGGTCAGCTCTTGACGGCCGTTGCGCTCCAGCCCCCACATACCGAATTGGACAGCGCTCGTCACCACCGAGTGGTTATGGGCGCATTCAGTTGTGCACCCGCCGAACCCCCCGTTCGTAAGAGGGAGGTAACGGTTGTTACGGACTGTCACGCTGGGCGGGGAGAATCGATCGCCAAGTTGTTGGTTTAACTTCGTTCTCTCGTCAATGGCATTCAGGAGGTCAGCGGTCGATCCCGCTTAGCTCCATGTAGTTACTGACGAAGAGGGTGCGGAGGCACCCAGAGTCTCCCAACACGGTTGAGCCGGGGTGAGAGGGGAGGGAAGTCGCGGCTTTGAAGCCGAGACTCGCCCAAAGGCGCTCAGGAGATCTGTCTCGGCGTAACTGCCAGGGCCCACCGGCGAGCAGTCGTGCCAGCCCCGACCGGAGGATTGCGTTGGCAGTGTTAAGACCCCCCCAGCTGCAGAAGACCGGTATTGAGGTAGCCCCCTTTGAGTTATGCCGAAATCGGCATATAGTAGAGGAATGGGAAGGGACAAGCCGCTAACTTGGATTGCTGGCGAAGTGAGGACTCCCCCGATGTCAACGGAAGCTCGCGTCGAGGCCGGAATGCTGCTGCGAAGGCTTCAACGGGGCGAGTCCCTGTCAATGCCGGAGTCGCGGCCGATACCCACCATCGGCCCGCGGTGTCATGAGCTGCGAATCGGCGACGTTCGGCTGAAGAAGGAGTGGAGGATTATCTATTACGTCGGGAGCTTGGCGATCGCGATCCTTGAGGTGTTTCCGAAGGGCACGCGGGCAACGCCAGTTGACGTGATCGATCGGTGCAGGCGACGACTGACGGACTTCCGGAAGAGGGACACGGCATGAACAAGGCACAAAAGGCGAAGTTTGAAGAGGCTGGATGGAAGGTCGGCTCTGCCGGTGATCTGCTCGGTCTTACGGAAGCAGAAGAGGCTTTGATCGAGGCCAAGCTCCAGTTGAGTGAGGTCGTGCGGACGCTTCGAATAGAAGGTCATCTCTCTCAAGCGGAGCTGGCAAAGCTCATGGGCTCCAGCCAGCCGCGCGTCGCGAAGCTCGAGAACCGAGATCCCGAAGTGTCTATGGATCTGCAGATGAAAGCGATCTTTGCCGCGAGCGCGGGAGCACGTCGGGACTTCCAAGGACTCATCAAGAAGTGGAGCCGTCGCCGACAGGTCAAGGCCTCCTTGCCTCCAACCGGCACACGCAAAGGACGTTGATCGTTGCCAACCCGCGCAGACGTCACCCGCCCATCGTTTCCCATCTCCGAAGGGCGATGGCTCAGCTGTCCAGCGTCACTGTGGTCCAGGGCCTGCCCCTTCCGGGGACCCCCTTACTCGTCCGGCTGATCACGATGCCGATCCAGGTGATCACGATGGTCCGATCCCCGCGATCACGATGCGCCGATCCTGGTGATCACGATGGGCCGTCGCGTGCACGGGTAGATGACGAAGAGATCGAGATCACCGAGAGCAGCGGAAATGTATTCGCCGATCTGGGCCTGCCCGACGCGGAAGAGCGTGATCAGGTCGTTCGGTCGGCACTGACGCCTTGCTCGGCTGTCGCGCGGCGTGGTCGGTATACGCCGCTGCTCGGTCTCGGCGCAAAGACGCCTGAGGCGATCGAGCTTCACGCCAAATTCAGCGTGCTGGTGGGTAGGCGAGCCTCGGCCGACTTCGAGGCGATCGGTCGGGCGAAGCTCTAGCCCGGCTCGCGATCGCTCGCTCGAGCAACGGCGTCTTTGTAGTCCGCGCGGCCTGCCGAGATCCCAGCGGACGCGGGCCCCAGCCCGAAAGTAAGCAGCGCAACTATAATGGTGGCTGGGTTCGGATGGCCCAGGAGCGTGGAGACGACAGCATGAACGGCTATTGCGCCGCCAATGATTAATGGTATGAAGGCGACTTGGCTCGCAGCGATTCCCTTGATGCTGTGGTACGCGGCGAGATGAGCAATGGGCGCATGTTGCCCCAGCGATCGGGCCGCATAGAATGCGGGGAGTCTCGCCTGTTGTTCAGAAATCATACTGCGTATCGCGTCTGAATCTGCCAACGCCTCTGGATAGCTCGCAGCGACCTGCTTGCTTACCGCGGCATCGGTGAGGCCAGGAAAGCCGATTGTCGCTTTCAAGCCTGCCAAGGCCGTCTTTCCTCCGGAGACGAGGCCGGTAGTGACCGCGCTTCTCCGAGATCGACCCGCCCTAGTACAGCAAGCCCTGGCGGCGGACTGGCAAGTGGCGCTCATCTTATTGCGGACCACCATACTTTGTTGCTTCGACGCATTCCAGGGAGAGAGCCGGAGATCCTCGGCCGCTGGCAGCGGTTGAGGAGCATGGCGTGAGCTCTTCTACAAGCCCTCAGTGTTCCAGGTCATAGATCTCGTCGGAGATCTCGCGCTTGTCGTCCGCGTCCGGCTTTTTCGCCAGATAGCTCTTGAACGCCTGCAGCGCGTCCTGCTTCTGCCGTCGCTCCTTGTAGGCGAAGCCCAGGTAGTAAAAGGGCATCGGGTTTTCGGGCTCGGCCGTGGTCGCCCGCTTGTACCAGGTGACCGCATCGCTCTGCTTGCCCTGCTCGGAATAGGCACGGCCGGTCTTGTAGAGCAGGCCAACCCTTGAGGGCTCGAGCTGAAGCGCTTCGCGGTAGCGGGTCACCGCGAGTGCCCACTTCCCGCTCTCAAAGTAGGCATCTCCGGCCAGAGCGAACAGCGCGGCGCGCTTGGGCGCGACCTTGATCCCCGACTCCAGCGCGGCGACCGCCTGAGGAAGCTCCTCGCGCACCAACAGCGTTTCGCCCATCGCCTGCCAGGAGTCGGCGTAGGTCGGGTCCAGCTCCACCGCTTCCTTCCAGGCGACCAGCGCCTCATCCAGGCGGCGGGCGGCTTTGAAGATCAGCCCCAGCTGATGATGGTATTCGGGGTTCTTGGGGATCCGCTCGATCGCCTCCCGGATACTGCCGATGGCATTGGTGGGATCGTTGTTCCGGTTCTGCACCTGCGCCAGATAGAACAGCGCCTGCGGATTGTGCGGATCGGTGTTCAATGCCTCCTTAAGCGAAGCCTCCGCGCCGGTCAGATCGTTCTGGTCCATCTTCACGGCGCCCAAGGTCACGGCGACCGGACCTGAGCGGGGGCTCAAGGCCTTGGCCTTGTCCAGCTCCACCACCGCCTCCTTGATCTTGCCCAGCTTCCAGAGCGACAGCCCGAGCTGGAGCCGGCCATCCGAGGAGTCGGGACTCAGGGAGAGCGCCTTCTCCGCCAGCGCGCGCGATCTCTCGAAATCGCCACGGGCAAGCGCGACCTTCGACTGACCCAGGTAGGCGTCGGGCAGCTTGGGATCGATCGCCACCGCCCTGTCGAACTCGGTCTGCGCTCGGGAGATGTCTCCCTCCGCCAGAGCCAGCTCGCCCTTGCCGGCCCGAATCAGCGGAGCGTCGGGGGAGTGTTTCGCCGCCTCATCCAGTGGCGCCCGCGCGTCGGCCAGTCGGTGGAAACGAAGCATCAGCCGTGCCAGCGCGAGCTGCGCCTCATGCAGGGTGGGCTCGGAGGCGATGGCCCGCTTGAGCTCGGCTTCCGCCTCCGCCGGCTTGTCCTGCTCATCCAGAAGCCGTC
>JBGTHI010000052.1:0-1889 GCA_041746295.1 Myxococcaceae bacterium | reverse complement strand
GAGTTTGGGCTGTTCATTCACCACAAGGCTCGCGCGACGATCGGAGCGTTCGTCCGGGTGGGGCTTGCCACCGCCTATCCGCTCTACCTCGTGGGCATGGTCCTGCCAGAACACTGCGGCGGGCCTGCTGTCGTGAGGCTTCTCACCTTGCCGGATGGTGGCGTGTTGAGTGTGCACGCCCGGTCGCTGCGACGGAAGAAGCGCGTCGTCGGTGCGCTCCCCTACGACGTCGACTTCCTCGAGAGAGAGGAGATCGAGCGATACAGCGAGGTCTTCTACGCGGAGTACGGCGGCTTCGGCACGAGCGTCACGTCGATGGCGGAGGAGATGCTGGACGAAGCATGGCTCGGGGTGACATTCGGGAGAGAGGTAGCAGCGAGCTCGCTCGGACCGCCGGCGCAGTTTCCGTCCGACTGGACCGACATGGCGTACTACAGCCAGCGGGCGATCGGCTGCGTCGTCGAGGGGTTCTCACCGAGCGCGGATGTGCTCAACCGATTGGAGGTCTCCGATGCGTTGAAACGAGCGATGCAGATCGCTCCCTCGGGAGCATTGAGCTGGCTCGACGAGTGGCGCGAGCGCCTCGTCGCTGAGGTTCACGCGCAGACTCCCGCGCTCGTCACCGAGGCGTGGACGATAAGGCTGATCAGCCCGCGGGCATCAGTAGCACTCCTGCGGTCAGTTGCTGAGCTGGTCGTCGCAGCTCTGATGAGTGAGGCGTCCGGCAACTTCCACAACAAGCTCCAGCAACTGGAGCTCCAATGGCAGGACGACCCTATGGACAGCACGCCCGCAGGCCGTCGGGAAGCGGCGTGGCGCGAGGGAGTCCTCTCCTGCCTTCACACAGTGAGAGACATTGGGAACCGCATACACGCCGACTCCGTCGTCGGCCGCGCGGACCTTGACCTTGCGCACAGCTCGAACAGGCGCCTGCTCGAGGCTGTGCTCAGAGTCGGGCCGCTCGACCCGCCGCTCGCCCGCTGACGCGCCAAGCCCGTCTTTGATCAGGCTTGGCGTTCGAGCACGTTGTGACACCCTCGGCGTAGGTTGATCGGGGTGGAAACAAGCGCGGGCTCGGTGGATTTGAATGGGTCGACGGCCTAGTCGGGGGCAAGTCGAGCGTCGCCTCGTTGGCGTCGACTTCGCAGGGCTGGGCGACGACCCGCTCGGTGAATTGTCGCTGCTCGCCGGTGCCGCTACCCCCGATGATCTGCAGCGGCTACTCCGCATTGAGGTCGAGAAGGAAGTCGAGGAGATACTCCGAATCACAGCACCGGGTGACGCGTTCGATCTGATCGAGCTGCTACGGCTTCGCGAGTTCCCGATCGTTCCGGTCGCCGGCCTCGAACCGGGATACGACGGCAGCGGTGCCGTGGTTGAGTTGATCACACTGATTCTGCGTGCTCGGGAGAGCGGCAGACGAGGCGTCATCACGAGCGATGGCAGCCAGCCTCATGAGGTCATTCCGGAGCTCCACGACCGTTCGAAGCGTCTCCTCCGCCTGGCGTCGTTTCGGCACCAGTACTGGACCTTGCTTCACGGATCAAGTGCGCTCGCTCGGGTTGCCGCAACATATCAGTCGTACTTCGTCAGTGTCCGGGGCTTGCAGTACGACTCGGTCGAGCGACTTCACGACGAAGCCCTGTTCGATCGGCCCGAGATCGACCAGCTGCTGCAACAGCATCTCGGCTTCACCTACTCAGACTTCCGGGCGGTCCGCGACGCGATCCAGGATCGCTACTCGTCGGTCCTCACGAGTCTCCGAGACGAAACCGGCGAGATCGCCCGAAGGACTCACGCCGAGAAGCGCGAGCCGACCGCCGAAGAGATTGAGATCTTCCAGAGATCGATGATCGACTTCATGTTTCTTCCCGGCGAGCGGGCCGCAT
>JBGTHI010000051.1:0-2880 GCA_041746295.1 Myxococcaceae bacterium | reverse complement strand
GCAGGAAGCCGAGCAATGCCGCCATCCGCTCCCCATCGGTTCTGCCGGGCAGGGGAAACGCACGGCTCTGAGGCGTCTGGAGCCATTGGAGGTAGAGTTCCTCCTTCGGTAGCCCGTCTTTCAGCTCCGCCAGCAGCTTGGCAGCGAGCTCGTGCCTCGCGACCAGCCGGACGCCCTCCCTCCTGGAAAGCGTGGGAAGTCGAGGCAGTGGGGTGCGCTGCTCGAGGAAGTCCCGGATCAGAACCGCGATGGCCACATGCTCTCGCAGCCCCCGGTCATCTTTTGGCCAGCTCTCGGTTTCGACGGCGGCCCATTCACCCAGCTCCGGGTCCAGGCCGGCGCGGGAAAAGGCGCCGCGGGCGAGAGCGATCCGAGTGGCAAGGGGCTGATTTTCGTCCAAGACGCCGCCAATCAGGGTGTGCAGGTACTCGTGGAGCAGGGTCTCCGCGCTGGAAGCCACGCTGCTGCGAAACACGGTCTTGCGCCCGGGCCACTCGGATGTATAGGGGGCGACTGCGGCTGAACCCTTGACGTAGCGAGCTTCGTACTGCTCGTCGGTGAGCACGTAGGCCGGAATCTGACGTCGCTCCGCCTCGCTGACGATCTGGGCACCCAGCGGCGTGGTCCGGGCTGTCTTCTTGGCCGACTGGATGAGCTCAAATCCGCCGTTCAGGATGCTCAGCCAGGCTTCCTGCGCCTCCGGAGGAACCTGCTGCCCCAAGAAATCCAGATCGATGCCGCGTTCCTCTCGGAGCAGGGTTCGGACGCGATCGACCTCTACTCCTCTCAGAGGGCCCAGGATCCGGGTTGGGGCAGCCGGTTCGAGCCCGCTCGCGAGCAATTCCCGGGTTGCCTCGGAGGCCCGTGTCTCTATCTTCTCTTCCTCAACCCTGCTCGTATGCTCATCCGCTGAAATTGGCCCGCGGCCAGGCTCCTCGTCGCCCAAGAAGGCTCCGAGGAAGAGCAGCGGAACAAGCGATGGCACCTCGCCGGTCACCTGAACTCTCACATTGCTTCCGCTGGCCCGACGTTCCTGCCAGGCGTGCTTTGCGGCGCCGTCGTTCGGCTTGGGCCCCGCGTCCTCGAAGGGGGGAAGGTGGACATTCAGGAGCTCCTTTCCCGAGTTGGCGGCGCGGAGC
Organism: Myxococcaceae bacterium; assembly: GCA_041746295.1. Lineage (GTDB taxonomy): Bacteria > Myxococcota > Myxococcia > Myxococcales > Myxococcaceae > JBGTHI01. The sequence goes on along the minus strand of JBGTHI010000051.1, from coordinate 1,741 downwards.
GAATAGGCGAACGAACCGTCCGACAACCTTTCGACCTGGGCCTGGGCAAATAGAAGACCATTGCGATAGAGCCGGATTTGAGTTCCGCGTCGGTCGAGTGGCTTGGGGAAGCAGGTCAGCCAGCTCTCTCCATGAACGTCCTTGAGCATTCGAGCCGTGTAACGATCAAAGCCTTTGTAGCGGAGATCCAGTCCTCCCAGAATGCCCTGACTGAGCGGATACAGGGCCTCTGAATCTAGTCTGGCAGGACCCCTGAAGCGCTCTTGCACGGCCGGGAACCGCCGGTAGGGAGCAGAGCCTTCCAGGCGGACCGCGAAGAGTGCCGTGTCGTGGTACGGAAAGTAGAAGAAACGATCGACCTCGCCGAGCTTTCTTTCGTTCAGTAGGACCTCTTGGACTGTGCTCTTATGTCTCTTTTGCGAATGTCGAGCTTCCAGCGTGTCGCCTTGCCAAAATTCGAGGCGTTCGAAGCCGGAGAGTTCTCCGCGCCGGCTTTGATTCTCCGGGATCGTAGGCGTTGGGTAGGGAATGGAAGACGACGACTCGGCGCAGGCGGCGGCGATCTGACGACGCGGAGCGTTGATGAGTTCCAGCACCGTATCAGATGGGGCTCCGGCGGCTACGGGTACCAGAAGGCTGGGCAATAGGCCGCAGACCGCCGCCAAGACCGCGAGCCTTGGAATAGATCGAACGCGCCGTCTGCGGTGTCGCGGCTGGGCTTTGGGTGTGCGGTGAAGCAGCATGAGCTGAGCGGGCAGGCCGCTAGCCCGGGAGCGGCTTCTACTGGAGCTTGGCGAGAAGGTGTACCTGGGATGCGTGGCCGGCTGATGCCTCCCAGTAGCTCATGCACGGCGTCTTCAGGTCGCCACGTAAACGAGCTGGGTCACGTTCGGGGATTTCGCACCGTTTCGTGGTGCGATTTCCCCAGCGAAAGATCAATTAGGGGGCGCCGGGAAGTCCCGGCAGTTTCGGCCCCGCACCACCACCGGGTAGCTGCCTCCCGCGAGAGAAGGCAGCACGCCTTCGAGCTGGGTGTCGGAGATCTGCAGCGAGGTCACCAACTGCCCGCCGACCACGAGCTCGAGGGCAACCATCAAGCCTGCGCCGGTCACGCGGATTCGTCGCGTGGCTCCGACATCGGTCACCTCGAAACCGGCGATCGTGGGATCGGGGATGGCCGGGTCGCAGAAGAAGAGGGCTCGCTGCAGAAAGCCCTGTCCTCCCCGGGTGTCGCGGACCACCGCCCAGAGCTGTCCACCCCGCGCTCCTCCTCCCGCCAGCGGGGCGGTGAACCGCTGCTCCAGTCCCGAGTCGGAGAAGGCCCGCGACTCTTCTAGCTCGCCGTCGGTGACGTAGTAGGCCACTGCCAATCGCTCGGTGCGGGTGGCGGCGCCGTCCGGCTCGAGCTGCTGGTAGGTCTCCAGGGTGTCTTCCGGGAAGCTGAGCTCCAGCCGGGCGGAAGCGCCAGGGAGAAGCCGCCAGTGGCTCTCCGGAGGGAGCGCGGTGCCGTCGGCGGTGATGGCGCTGAGCACGGGGTTCCGGTTGATCTGCGGATCCTCGCTGACCCGAATCCGGAACAATGAGAGCACTGTGGGCACGCTGCCGTTCTGGATCCGGAGCCCAAGGGCCTGGGTCCCTTCTTCCGTGGCCAGTACCGCCGGATCCTCCGCGATGGCCAAAGCGAGGAGCTGGGCGACCACGCCGGTAGAGCGGAAGGTGTCGTCCGCCGCGAGACCCTCGA
>JBGTHI010000050.1:0-2018 GCA_041746295.1 Myxococcaceae bacterium | reverse complement strand
GTCAGGTGTCGCGCCTATCGGCGTTGGTGGAGAGCCTGCTGGATGTCAGCCGGATCTCAGCCAGGACCTTGAAATTGGAGCCAGCCTTTCTCGATTTCTCCCAGGCCTTGCGCGACGCTTTGGAACGTCTGGAGCTGCTCTTCCAGGGGGCAGGCTGCGTGGCGGATCTACAGTCCCAAGGCCCGATTGAAGGCTACTGGGATCCTCTCCGATTGGAGCAGATCTTCGTCAATCTGTTGAGCAACGCCGCCAAGTACGGCGCCGGTAAGCCGGTGCATGTCAAGGTAGAAGCGCGGAATGGCAAGGTCCTGTTGGAGGTGCGCGACGAGGGAATCGGAATTCCGGCTGAAGCGCTGCCTCGCCTCTTTGGGCGCTTCGAGCGGGCCGTTTCAGAGCGCAACTACGGTGGGCTCGGGCTGGGGCTCTACATCACCCGGCAGATTGCGATCGCGATGGGGGGAACGGTGACCGCCGAGAGCCCACCCGACGGCGGAGCCCGGTTTCGGGTCAAGCTGCCCTGGAACAGGGCTCTCCCGCCCTCTTAAAGTCTTCAGCGCATGCGCCTGGCCTATGACTTGACCGCTTTGACCCGCGCCGCAGAGCGCTTGTCGTCAGCCGCATCTCCTTCGAGCGCGGGAACCACCTGAACGGGCGACGCCTTCGTCATTCCGAACTTCTCCAGGAGCTTGACCTCGATCTCCCGGCTCACCTCCGGATGCTCGCGCAAATACTCCTTCACGTTCTCCCGGCCTTGTCCGATCCGCTCACCCTTGAAGGAGTACCAGGCACCGCTCTTCTCGATGATGTCCTCCTGGGAGCCCAGGTCGACCAGGTCTCCTTCTCGGGAGATCCCGGAACCGTACATGATGTCGAACTCCACCTCCTTGAAGGGAGGCGCGACTTTGTTCTTCACCACCTTGACCCGGGTCCGATTGCCGATCACCGCATCGCCGTTCTTGATCGCGCCGATACGGCGGATGTCGAGCCGTTGCGAGGCGTAGAACTTGAGGGCGTTACCGCCGGTAGTGGTTTCAGGATTTCCGAACATCACGCCGATCTTCATTCGGATCTGGTTGATGAAGATCACGCAGGTCTGGCTCTTGGAGATGGTGCCGGTGAGCTTGCGGAGCGCCTGGCTCATCAGTCGGGCCTGCACGCCCATATGGGCATCGCCCATCTCGCCTTCCAGCTCCGCCTTGGGAACCAGAGCGGCTACCGAGTCGATCACCAGCACGTCGATCGCGCCGGAGCGGACCAGCATCTCGGCGATCTCCAGCGCCTGCTCACCCGTGTCTGGCTGGGAAAGAAGGAGATCGTCAGTGCGAACCCCGAGCTTGCGGGCATAGCCCACGTCCATCGCATGCTCGGCATCGATGTAACCGCAAATGCCGCCCTTCTTCTGAGCCTCGGCGACGATGTGCAGGCTGAGGGTGGTCTTACCGGAGGACTCCGGTCCGTAGATCTCGATGATTCGGCCTTTAGGGACCCCTCCAACGCCCAGGGCGATATCGAGCGAGATGGATCCTGTGGAAATCACCTGGATGTCCCGCAGCAGGGGCTCTTCGTTGCCCAACCGCATGATGGAGCCCTTCCCGAACTGCTTCTCCACCGCGGACATCGTCAGCTCAATCGCCTTCTCTCGCTCCGGATTCATCGCCATGGCCATCTGGTGTTTCCTTTCGGTTTTACGGATCGGCGAGCCACCCCGGCTTACCTGAACTCGTGTTTAGTAACTTCAAAAGGGACCCTAGTCCAGAGATCTGACATTCACCGGAGCTTGAGCTGCCGCGCCCGCCTGCCCATCGTCCGGCAAGCAGGCGGCGGACTACCTCCTGTCGCTAGCCGAAGCTCCCCTCCAGCGTCCGCTTCACGAAGGGCCTAGCCCGGATATTTCACAGCGTGAGTACTGCGGCGACAGTCTGTCGGCCTGCGGACGGCGTGCTCGCTCTTTCCTCGTGCGGCGTGCATCAGCACGCCTCCTCGGTCATCTCTGCGCTTGCCCCCTCGGCTCCGACATC
>JBGTHI010000049.1:0-5258 GCA_041746295.1 Myxococcaceae bacterium | reverse complement strand
GATCCCGGCGGGCCCGGTTGCGATCGCCGAGACGCTGGAGGCCGACGACACCTGGGTGCTCCTCGAGCAGCCCACCTCGCGCGAAGCGCTGGCGCGAGCGGCGGTGCCAGCCGCGAAGGATGCGCCCATGAAGCTCGAGCTCTCGTCCAGCACCACTTTCAATGGCGAGCTGTTGCGGCAGGTCCGGGAGAGCCTGGGGTTCAGTGTCTTTCGGGTATGCGACAGGACCCGCATTGCGCCTAGACATCTGGAGAACATCGAAGCGGACCGATATAACCAGCTGCCGGTGACCGTCTATCTGCGCGGGATGCTGATGAACCTGGCACGAGAGCTGGCGCTCGATCCGATGCGGGTTAGCAAGAGCTATCTGGAGTTGGCGAAGCGGCCAACCAAGCTCTAGAGTTCCAGGCATGACCGACGAAGAGAAGGTGAAAGCGGTTCGATTGGCCCGCGCGATCGCGTCGGACATCTCGCTCTACAATGAGCAGAAGATCGTCAAGGGAATCGAGCAGGATGACCTGTTTGAGGTTCTAAAAGCCGAGCTGGAAGAGGGCAGGGACCTCTACCGCAGCCGGGTGAGCCAAGAGGTCTACACCACTGCCAACTTCTACAACCGAGCGGTGATCGACATCATCCTGCGCTCTAAGGGGCACATCAAGTCGAAGATCTGGTAGCGCTTCAGGACGTGAGCGCGCGTGAATGCACCGTTCCTCCGCAAGCTCGGGGAGAGCGCCTGGATCAGTTTCTTTCCCGCACCTTCGCGGATCTGAGCCGGTCGCGCCTGAAGGCATTGATCGAGCAGGGCCAGGTGCTGCTCAATGGCCATGCAATCTCCAAGGCCGCGCAGCGTCTGGAGGGAGGCGAGCTCATTGCCCTCCGCGTGCCCGAGCCGACTCCCTCCCACGCTCTTCCCGAAGCGCTCGGGGTCAGCATCCTCTACCAGGACCGGGATCTGCTCGTGCTCGACAAGGCGGCGGGGATGGCGGTGCACCCCGGTGCCGGTCGAACGCATGGCACGCTGGTCAACGCGCTGCTGCACCATGTGAAGGACCTCGCCGGAGTCGGAGGCGAGCTGCGGCCCGGCATAGTGCATCGTCTGGACAAGGACACCAGCGGCTGCCTGGTAGTGGCTAAGAATGATGCCGCCCTCGCGGGCCTTCAACGCGCCTTCAAGGGGCGCGAGGTGGAGAAGACCTATCTGGCGATCGTTCACGGCGTTCCGAATGCGGAGGGCCGGATCGAAACGCTCTACGGCCGCCATCCGGTCCACCGCCAGCGGTTCTCTTCCAATGTGAGGACGGGGAAGCGCGCCGTCACCCACTACCGGTTGCTCGAGCGCTTCGACAGCGCCGCGCTGGTGGAGGTGGGATTGGAGACGGGAAGAACGCATCAGATACGGGTCCACCTCGCCGATCTCGGATTTCCCCTGTTGGGCGATCTTACCTACGGGCGAGGTCGCCAGGCGAAGGGGAAGGCCCGGGAGGCACAAGAGCGGATTGGCCGGCAGGCGCTGCATGCCTGGAAGCTGCGGTTTGAACATCCGCGCACGGGGAGGACGATGGCCTTCGAGGCACCCCCGCCGGCAGATTTCACGGGCGCGCTCGAAATCCTCAAGGGGGTTCTCTAGTACCTCGCCGCAGAGAAGATGGTGGGTTCAGGGATGGCCCAGCAATCGATCGAAATCACTGTGGCGAGGGAGTAGGTGGAAGGCGAATCAGGTGAGCGCTGGCGCCTCGACGAGTGGCGCGGCGAGGAGCGGGGGAGGTTGCCGGAGGGCCTGAATGGGGGAGCGGGAGGGGATTGAGACTTGGGCAGCAGCCTCATGCCGCCGGGCGAGGCCGTGGCGGAGTCCTTGGTCTGCCCCCAGGTCTCTTCGGGTGGCTCTGAGCGCTGAAGCAGGGAGGTTTGGACAAATAACCGCGAAATTCGCGGTCAAACGTACAAACCTCTGGGGTTTCCGCATTTAGCCGCGAAATTCGCTGCACCTTGCAGAAACCTCTGCCTGGGGTGATGTGATTACCAAACCATGCTCCGAAAAAGAGTCTGGCACCTGGCCAGGATCGACAGATTGGCTAATGAGTAGAAGCCGCGGGTGCGGCAGCGCGTCCGGCGTCGCTCGAGGCGCCGTGGGGGCAAACCAAGGCGCTTCGCCCCATTCCACCCGAGCGCATGAGGCTGCTGCCCAGGCCTCTTGAAAGGCACCCAACCCCTCCCGCCTCCCCATCAAGGCCATGGCCAACTCGGTTTGGCTCCGCGTTGAGCATGAAGCGCTTCCATCTGCCTATTTCCGTGCCCTTTTGAGCCCGGCTCTGACCAGAACAACCACCAGAATCGAAAAGAACGAGAGCGCCCACAGGTTGGCGCCGAGCGAAGCGGGTAGCTCGGTTTCACCCACCTGCGACAGGAAACCTCCCACCACGCCGCTCTGACCGAGGAGGGAGGGAAGGTCCAGCACGTTCCGAATCCGCTCACCCCCGGGAATCACCGCGAGCATCGCCAGCAGCACGCCGGCGATCGCGCCGCCGGCGATGTAGCCCGAGGAGAGCAATACGCCGGGGCTGAACTCGGCCTCGATGTTTCCCTGCTTGCTGGAAGTGAGCCGGTCGACCAGCTTCCGGATCATTCCCCCAACAAAGATGGGTGTGGTGGTGGAGATGGGGAGGTAGACGCCAACTCCAAAGGGAAGGGAGGAGACGCCCGCCAGCTCCAGCATCAGGGCGATGAACACGCCGAGCAGCACCAGGTCCCAGGGTAGCTTGCGGGCGAGGATGCCATCGATGATCAAGGAGAAGAGCCGCGCCTTGGGCGCATCGAAGCGCACCAGTTTTTTGCCGAGATGCTCCGAAATCCGACCGCCGATCCCGGGGTCCACCAGGTATCGGACCGCCCCGCCGGAGTCGACGAGGTACTTGCCATTGGGCAGCCCCTCCACTCCGCGCGCGAAGCCCACCCGGTAGCTCTGCGGCAGGGGTGCGCCCACGCGACCCAGGTCACCCACCGTGACCGTCCCGCCTCCATCCAGCTTGAGAGTCACCCCGGCAAGCTCCGCCGCCATGCCTTTGTGGAAGCTGCGCAGTGAGCGGTTGCCTTCCGGCGAGAGGTACAGCTCCAGCCCCTTGGCCCACAGCAGCCGCTCCAAGAGCTCGATCCGGAGCCTATGATCAGCCAGGGCTTTCTCATCCAGCTCGAAGGGGAACTGCAGCGATTCCCGGATCTCGGAGGTCACCTCGGTGAGCCGCGCCTCCGGATGGCTCTCGGGGATGATCGCGGTCTCACTCTCGTTGAGCAGGTAGAGCGTTCCGCCGATGAATAGGGCGCTGGTCAGGACCCCTGCAAAGAGCGCCAACTGCTGGCGGCGGGGGGTGCCGCCCACCAGATAGGCGGTCTTGAGATCCTGCGCGGTGGTCCCGCCATTGGAAGCGGCGATGCCGACAATGGCCGCGGTGGTCAACGCCATGAAGCGGTCGCTCGGCGAGGTCCAGCCGAAGGTCAGGTAGACCAGGCAGGTGATCAGGAGGGTGGCCACCACCATCCCCGAGATCGGGTTGGAGGAGGAGCCGATCTCACCGGTGATTCTGGCGCTGACCGTGACGAAAAAAAAGCCGCAGAGGAGAATCAGGAACGCGGAGACGAGGTTCAGCTGGAGCGGCGGCGCAAGCCAGATGGCCAGGACCAGCAGGAGGGCGCCGATGAAGACCACGGTGATCGGCAGGTCCTGCTCGGTGCGCGGCGGAATGGCGGCCACATCCCGCTTGCGAGAGGCCAGAAAGGTCTCCACTCCCCGACGAAAGGCGCTGACGAGGGTCGGCAGGGAACGCAGGAGGCTCACCAGCCCCCCCGTGGCTACTGCACCCGCTCCGATGTAGAGCACGTAGTGGTTGCGGATCTGATCCGGCGACATGTTGCGGATCAGCAAGCCCGATGGTGAGACCAGGGGGCCGCTCAGCCCCTCCCCGAAGAACTTCATCAGCGGAATGAGGATCAGATACGAGAGAACGCCTCCCGCGAAGGTCACTCCCGCGATCTTGGGGCCGATGATGTAGCCCACACCCAGCAGCTCCGGGCTGACCTCCATCGCGATCGATCCGCCGGTCAAGCCGCGCCGAACAGGGGCGCCCGAGCCGTCCCGGCCGATCCAGCCCAGGGCCGTTCCCACCACCTCCCGCCAGAGCTTGAGGCCGTAATAGCCCAGCTTGTAGGTAGCGCCGATCGTGAAGCCGGCGATCACGGTACGCGCTTCGGTCCCTCCTTTTTCGCCGACGATCAGCACGTCCGCGCAGGCGGTCCCCTCCGGATAGATCAGCCGCCCGTGCTCCTGCACGATCAATCCGTGGCGCAGCGGAATCATCATCAGGACGCCCAGGACGCCGCCCAGCGCCGCCACTAGAAAGGCGTGGAAGAGGTTCAGGTCATAGCCCAAGTAGAGCAGGGCCGGCAGCGCCGCGGCGACCCCGAAGGCCAGGGATTCTCCTGCCGATCCGGCCGTCTGGACGATGGTATTTTCCAAGATTTTCGTCTCACCTTGGCGACCAAACGCCCGGAAGAGCGCGATGCTCAGGACGGCGATCGGGATCGAGGCCGATACCGTCATTCCGACGCGCACCGCCAGGTAGACGGAGGAGGCGGCGAAGACCACGCCGAGAGCTGAGCCCAAGGCGAGCGCCCGGAGGGTCAGCTCTTTGGGAGACTCCGAAGCGGCGATGTACGGAGTGTAGTGGGGCATGGGATCAACGAATCGCGCTGCGCAGCCTGCGGGTCAGCACCTTGATGATCCCCGCGGCGATCTCTGGGCGATCGGAGACCAACTCCTGAAACTCCGCCCGCTCGACTTTCAGAAATCTGGCGGCGGTCAGGGCGGTCACGGTCGCAGACCGGGGCTCGGCATCCAGGAGCGCCATCTCGCCGAAGCACTCCCGCGCTCCAAGCTGAGCGATCAGCCGATCCTCCAGATGGACCCGGACCTGGCCCTCGAGAATCAGATAGAGCGCATCACCGCGCTCGCCATGCGCGAAGATCTCCTCTCCTGCATCCCGGGCCTCCTCGGCGGCGATCACCGCTACCTGCGTCAGCTCGGCGCCGGGAATCTGCGAGAACAGATCGATCGACTTGAGGAAAAGGATCTTCTCCACGGTGGAGAGCACGGCCGGGATTAAAGCCCGGATCCGGAGCCGGCGCCACGGTTCGTCAGCACCCATTGCGCCCAGGCACGAACCGGCGCGGCCTCGTCGTCCCGATGCGCGGTAGCCAGCGCCTCGATG
>JBGTHI010000048.1:0-2903 GCA_041746295.1 Myxococcaceae bacterium | reverse complement strand
GCGGGAGGTGCTGGCGTTGAAGGAGTTCGAGGGGCTGGCCTACAAGGAGATTGCCGAACTGGTCGGCATCCCGATCGGCACGGTCATGTCGCGTCTCTATGCCGCCAGGCAGCGGCTGGCGCAGGTGCTGGAGGAATGCCGGTGACGCGGAACCAACCACGCGACCGCGAGCGCGCACAGGCGCTGATGATGGCCGCGGTGGACGGTGAGATCTCACCGCCGGACCGCCGCGACCTGGACCAATTCATCGCGGAACAGCCGGAGCTCGCCGCCGAGTGGCAGCGCTTCGTCCGGCTGAGAGAGGTCACTGCCGGTATGTCGTTGAGAACACCGCCCGAGGAAACCTGGGACCGCTATTGGGCCTCCACCTACCGGCGCACCGAGCGCGCCATCGCCTGGCTCCTGCTGTCTGCCGGGCTTGCCGTGCTGGCCGGCTACTGGCTGTGGCATGCGGTCGAGGCGCTGCTGGCGGATACCGGAACGCCGGTGGCCTTGCGCGGCGCGGTCGTCGCCGTCGGCCTGGGCGTCGTGATTCTGGTGATCTCGGTCATCCGGGAGAAGCTCTTCACCGCCCGCCGCGATCCGTATCAGAGGGAGATCATTCGATGACCGTGTCGCCTGCGTCCAGCATCGCGGGGCAGCGCATCGCGCGCAACCTCGGCCTCGTCTATGGCAACACCATCCGCGCCAGGCATGTCGGGCGCGACATCCTCGCCGCGCTGAAAAACGTCGTCGGCGGCGAGATCGAGGAGTATACGAAGCTGATGGCGGAGGCGCGCGAACAGGCGCTCGACCGGATGGTGGCTCAGGCTTCGGCCCGGGGCGCCAACGCCGTGCTGGACGTCAGCTTCAGCACCTCATACATCATGGGAAGCGCTTCCGAGATCCTTGCCTACGGCGAAGCCGTCGTGCTGGAGAGTGAAACGGCATAACCGCCTGCGCCGCTGCCTCCGAGGGGCTATACTCGAAGGTCGGTCGGTGAACGCGCCGGGCGGGTCAGTCCGGTGTTATCCAGGAGGCAAGTCGTGGCAGTCCGTCGCGGTGTCTGGCTCGTGCTGGCACTCATCTTCGTCGCGGTCATGGTGTCTGCGGCCGGTCTCATCTTCACGGCTCTACTGGTCGGGCGCGAGCCGCAGGTCGCCGGTAACTCGGTTGTGCTTCTCAGGACCTCGGGTGATCTCCAGGAGGTGGAACCAGGGGGTGTGATCGGCCAGATCTTCGCATCTCCAGCCACCGTCCGCTCGGTGGTCGACACCCTGCGTAAGGCGAAAGTTGACAGCCGCGTCACCAGCATCATCATCCGGCCGGCCGGCACCGCTGCGCTCTGGGCCAAGGTGCAGGAGGTCCGCGACGCGATCATCGACTTCCGCACCTCGGGGAAGACCGTAATCGCCTACCTCGAGCAGGGGGCCGAACAGGAGTTCTACCTGGCGAGCGCTTGCGACAAGGTCTTCCTGATGCCGACCGCATCGCTCGACCTCACCGGCATCGCCAGCTACGAGCTCTTTCTCCGCGGCACCCTCGACAAGATCGGCGCGTATCCCGACGTCCTGCACGTGGGCGATTTCAAGACGGCCGGCAACACGTTCACCGAACGAGGCTTCACCCCCTCGCACCGGGAAATGGCCGAGTCCCTCAACCGCAACCTGTACGACCAGCTGGTGCGCGGACTCGCGGAAGGCCGGCGCAAGAGCGAAGACGAGATCCGGATGTTGATCGACCACGGTCCGTTCCTCCCTGAGGATGCCGTCCGCGCCGGGCTGGTCGACGATGTGGCGTATGAGGATGAGCTGGACGACAAGGTGTCGCTGGCCAAGGGCACACCGCGATTTGTCACGCTCGACGAGTATCGGCGCGTCAGCCCACAGTCACTCGGCCTCAACCGGGGTCCGCGGATCGCCGTCCTCTACGCCGTCGGGATGATCAGCACCGGCGAGAGCAGCGCGGAGGGTGCGCAGGTGCTCGGCTCCGACACCATCGTCGATGCCCTGCGGAAGATCCGCGCCGACAAATCCATCAGGGCCGTGGTGCTGCGGATCGACAGCCCCGGCGGATCGGCGATCGCGTCCGACGTCATCTGGCGTGAGGTCATGCTCACGCGCGCAGTCAAGCCGGTCATCGCCTCGATGTCGGATGTCGCCGCCTCGGGCGGATACTACATCGCGATGCCGGCTCACCAGATCGTCGCGCAGCCGGCCACGCTCACGGGCTCCATCGGCGTCGTCATGATCAAGTTCGCGATCGGCGGTACGCTGGACAAGCTCGGGGTCAACATGGAAGGGGTCACCAGCGGCCGCTACGCCGACCTGTATTCACCGGTGCGTCCGTTCACGCCCAGCGAGCGGGTGAAGATTGAAGCGCTGATGCAGGCGACGTACGACGCGTTCATCGAGAAGGCCGCGGCCGGGCGGCAGACGACCCCGGAGCGCATTGACGCCATCGCGCAGGGGAGGGTCTGGACCGGCCAGCAGGCGAAAGACCTCGGCCTCGTCGACGAGCTCGGCGGATTGCAGCACGCGCTGTCGCTGGCCAGGACGCGCGCGAACATCGACGCGGAGAGCGAAGTCGAGCTGGTGATCTACCCGCAGCGCAAGTCGTTCTATGAGCTGGTGCAGGCGCCCTTCGGCGCTGAGAGCGGCGCACTGCTGCAGACGTTGCTGGGGCTGCGGGAGGGGAAGGCGGTCCAGACACTCACCGCGCCGCTCCGGATCTTCCGGCGCGGCGAGCCCCTGGCGATCATGCCCAACGTGTTCGTTCGGTAGGCGGGTGGCGGAACCGCCCTACGATCCCTGGGTGAGCTGCGCGATGACCTGGCTGTTGATCTGCACCTTCATCCGCTCGCGGGCCTTGGCCATGTAGGACGCGTAGAAGCGGCCGCGCCGCTCGTTCATGAGCTCGTCCTT
>JBGTHI010000047.1:0-1701 GCA_041746295.1 Myxococcaceae bacterium | reverse complement strand
CGAGACCCGGCGCGCCCAACCCGCTCAGCTCGGAGGCGATCGCCGCCGCCAGCCGGCCCAACTCCGACGGCTTCACGCGGAGGCGGTGATCGGCGAAGGCGCCCGTGACGGAGAACGAGCTCTCCATGGAGTAAAGCCGATTCATGTCCGAGCTTGGACCTGGCTCGCGACCCGCCGTGAAGGCATGGGTCAACCGTTGGCAGCCCGGGAACGACGCCAGGAAATCGGCGTCGAGTGACAGCACCAGCTTGGCCTGGGCCAGGTCGTAGTCGGTCTCCATCGGCCGGCCGAAGGCGAGCCGCGCCCCTTCATACGCGTTTTCGGCCGAGACCGGAGCGTAGCTGTAGAACTTCGCCAGCGGAAACCGCTCCTCCAGGATCCGGGACTTGAGGTTAGCCAGTAGCGGCGACCCATTGGGCTCCATCAGGAACCGCAGCCCGGCGCCACGCGAGGCTTTCAGCTTTTCCAACCGGTGGCTGGTCGTGATGAGGAACTCCTTCCATGCCCGCGGCGAGCCGCCCTGCTTCAGCTCCTTGGCCCGGTGCGGGTCATAGAGCCTGAGGGTCTCCGCCTGCTCAAAGGCGTTGGAGCCGCCGCCCGGGTTGGCCGGGTGAAGCGGGTTACCCTCCACCTTGACCGGACGCCCCTCGTAGCTCTGTACGAGCAGACCCGACGCCAGACCGCCCAGCACCGAGCTGGTGGCGAAGTGGAGCGGGAGGCTGGGAGTGACCGCCTCAGGCTTAACCGTATAGGGAAGGATCTTCTCGTCGGGAGGCCGGTAGGCGCAGCCGCTGACGCCGGCGACCGCCATCGAGCTTCCCAGCAACTGAATGAAGCTCCGGCGGGCGATCCCGTCCGACGCGAAGTCGGCCGCGCCCATGGGGAACTCGCGCTCGGCAGCCGCCATCACCCTATCCGGCGACTCGGCGCGCTCGGCTTTTTCCTCAAGGCTGCGCCAGAGCTTCTTGGTGTGGAGCTCGGGGATCACGGGCAGCGGGACGACCTCCGGCGCGGTATGCAGCCGGTCGAACTCGCCGGGCGCGAACGCGGGCATCGGCGCCCTGCCCTCCTGCACATTCAGCGTCACACCCTCGACGCGCGAGGGGGAGCCGTTCTCTTCGTCAATTCGGGCCATCGGGTGTCCTTAGCGGTGGCAGGTCGTGCAGTTGACCCGGGCCGCCACGTTGTAGTCTTGCGCCAGCGCTTCCTGGTACCGCTTCCGGTCGCCGCTGGCTTCTGGGCCGGTCTCGCCCTCGGCGGGCGTCTTCGAAACCGGAGGCTCCCAGCCCAGCGCGGTGATCGCCTCTTTCGGCCGCAAGCTCGGGACCGGATTCCTGTGGCAGTCCAGGCACCAACTCATGGTCAGCGGAGAAGCCTTCTCCGCGATCGGCATCTGATCCATCCGGCCGTGGCAAGTCTCGCAGCCGACGCCCTTGTTCACGTGAATCGCGTGGTTGAAATAGACGTAGTCCGGCAGGTTGTGGACCCGGTTCCAGGCGATCGGCGTGTCCGAGAAATAGTGGGCGCGGACCTGGTCGAGGAGCGGGCTCTTGTTCCAGACCTGAGCGTGGCAGTTCATGCAGATCTGGGTGGGCGGAATTCCCGCAAACGCCGAGTCTTCGACCGCCGTGTGACAGTAGCGGCAGTCGATCCCGAGCTCGCCGTTGTGGTGCTTGTGGCTGAACTGCACCGGCTGCTCGC
>JBGTHI010000046.1:0-5960 GCA_041746295.1 Myxococcaceae bacterium | reverse complement strand
CCGATCGAAGCCCGGTTGCAGGTCAGCTTGAAGGCCAAGACCGCTGAGGCGTTCAACGTGGTGGGACGGGTGCGGGCCGGGTCGGGAACGCCTCTGCCCGGAACGATCGTGATCGGCGCGCACTACGATCACCTGGGTCCGGGAGGCCGCGATTCGCTGGCGCCGGATGCCCGGTTGCCGCATCTGGGCGCGGACGACAACGCCTCGGGAGTGGCAGGCTTGCTGGAGATCGCGCGCTATTTAACCGAGCACCAGGCTGCCCTGTCCCGGGACGTGGTGCTGGTGGCCTTCAGCGGAGAGGAGCGGGGCGTCCTGGGCTCAAGTCACTTCGTGCGCGAGCTCGAGAAGTCGGGCCGGAAGAACGACGTGGTGGCGATGCTCAACCTGGACATGGTGGGCAGGCTCCGAGCGAATCGTCTCGGCGTGTTGGGCACCGAGTCGGCCGCGGAGTGGCAGGAGTTGGTCTCCCCGGTCTGCGAATCGGCCCGGGTCGAATGTTCCATCGGTGGCGACGGCTACGGCCCGTCGGACCAGATGCCCTTCTATGCGGCTGGCATTCCGGTGCTGCACTTCTTCACCGGCGTGCATGGCGACTACCACAAGCCCAGCGACTCGGCAGATCGGATCAACGCCGCCGGGCTGGCCAAGGTGGCGGAGGTGGTCTCGGAGGTCGCCTCGCGGCTGGCGCGGCGTCCCTCGCGGCTCACCTACCGCCGGGTCGAGGCCCCCGCGCCCACCGGAGACCTCCGAAGCTTCAACGCTTCGTTGGGAACCGTGCCCGACTACGCGGGGCCTCCGCCGGGTCAGGCGGGCGTGCTGATCGCCGGCACGCGACCCCGGGGACCGGCGGAGAAGGCGGGGATCGTCCGGGGAGATCTGCTGATCCGGCTGGGAACGCTGGAGCTGCGGAGCGTGGAGGATTTCGCCTATGCGCTGTCGGCCTTCAAGCCCGGCCAGCGGGTTCAAGTGACGGTGATCCGCGGAGGCCAGCCGAGGGTGCTCGAAGCAACGCTGGGTGAAAGCCGACGTTAAGAGGTAGGAAGCCCGGAAGCCATTGCGCAACCCCGGCGGTGCTTGTAGTCCACACCCATGAGCGCAATTCGAACCGCAACCGTGAAGTGGAGTGGCGATCTCGCCAAGGGCCGCGGCACCGTCACCGCCGACAGCAGTGGGGCCTACAAGGACCTCGCGGTCACCTGGGCCTCCCGCATCGAAAAATCAGACGGCCGGACCAGCCCGGAGGAGCTGCTGGCCAGCGCGCACGCCAGCTGCTTTGCGATGGCCCTCTCGTTCGGCCTGGGGAACGCCGGAACGCCGCCCGAGAGCCTGGAGGTCACCGCCACCGTGACCTTTGAGCAGGTGACCGGCGGGTTCAAGGTCAAGTCCAGCGCGCTCAACGTGAAGGGCAAGGTCCCCAAGCTCGACGCCGCCGGCTTCGAGAAAGCGGCGCAGGGGGCCAAGGACGGTTGCCCGATCTCCCAGGCCCTGAAGGGCAACATGGAGCTGTCGGTCCAGGCACAGCTGCAGAGCTGAGCTACTCGACAAACGGCGTCGCGCGCGGGTCGAAGCTTTTTGGGAGGCCAGGTCCTCCCTCTTGGTGTCCCGACCTGCTTCACCCGGGCCACCGTTCCCGCGCCTTGTCACCGCCCTTACGAGCGGGCCACAGGGGTGAACCTCCTGAGCGGAGAGCCGGCCCGGTCCTTCGCTAAGGTGGCGCGGGGAGATCTCAAGATTACGTGTGGCGGCGAGGGGGAAAGCGCTACTGCGGGAAACTTCTCGATGAAATTCGAGGAGGGAGAGGGCTCCTTCCCCGGCTCGGTCACAAGAGGAGCTATCAGATGTCGCGATTTCGTCTTTGGCCAGCGGCTGGTCGTTCTGAACCCAACGCTCGTCACAATACAAGGGTTAGGAGGGTAGCTGCCGCCACCGCTGCTGTCGCGGTGATCCCGCTGGGAACTCCGCGGTCTCTGCCCTGGCGTCAGGAGTGCCCGCACCCCCATCCGTCAGTAAGATCCTATCCCGCGTCCTCGCCCCGACACCGGGAGCCACCCCCTCGAGCGACAGCAAACACCTGGTGCTCGAGCTCCCCAAGGGTTGTGCGCCGCTGGAGGGGATTTTTAAGGAGAACGGCGGCTTCAGCCCATTGGAGCACTATCTGTCGCTGATCCCGAATCCCGGGGCTCGCCAGATCGCACACCTCCAGTGCGACATCATGGCCCACACCGAAGCAGACCCCGCCCGGCACCCGATGAACGCGCTCGAGAACAGCTTGAGGTGGGCCACGCTGACCCAGTTGCTGGGCCCCGACTCCCAGGAACTGGCCGACTTCACGGCGTTCGTCCAGCACTTCCAGAATCGTGCCCGGGCAGAGGGCGTCCCGATGGGGCAGCTCACGCGCGAAGATTTCGTTCGCCCGGGAGACTACACCCTCCATGACTTTGCCGAGAGAGTGGTTGGCGACCGGAGATTAGCGGGTGCCATCTTCCAGATGAACCCCGATGTACTGGGGGACAATCCCAACCTGATCCGTGGCGACATGGTGCTGAAGTATCCCGATGCCGTGGCGGCCGCTGCTATTCGCGGCCGGATCGAGGCGGGAATGTACAAGACAACCGCGGAAGGGCTGATGCTCCCTTACCTTCCCGGCTCCATCGTGCGCGACAACTATTCCCTGCGCGGAGGACGTTATCAACCGGGACTGCCGGCTCCAGTCACGGGCGAGGATCAATGGACCGATGTGCGTCAAGAGCTCTGGGGACGGAACCCCCGCGCGGTCGCGCAGCTCGTGTGGGTGCGCGAGCTCCTGGATTCGGGTGGCCGGGTCAATCTTCAGCCCGGTTCGACAGCGGAGCGCGTCGCGGAATCGATGAGCGCGGAGCGGTTCGCCGCGATCTCGGCTTTGGTCAACTCCAACAACCGAAGCGCGCTGGAAGGGAGCTTCACCGCAACCGGAGGACACCTTTACCCAGTATGGCGAGAGCTTGGGAGGCGGACAGCGCGCGATCGGGCATCTTATGCTGGCCAACCCCCACCTGGACCCGCGCGACCTACCGCGGGGTGCCACGGTGATCGGGCCCTCGCTGCTGACCATGGGGTATCTCCGGGTCCTGCAGGCGCTGGGGAACTCCCAGTTCGATCTTTTCACCGGGAGCTACGGCGGCGAGGTCTGGGCTGGACTGCTCCCCGTGAGGCCCCGTTAGAGCGCAGCGCGTCGCGACCGATTTCGTCAGTTCTCCGAACCAGAGGTGACAAGACTCGCCACCGCTGGAGCATCGGCGCGCTGCCGCTCTGACCGGAGGGCTTCGACCGTCGGCGGGAAATCGAGCCGTTGCTCTTCAACTCAAGATATAGGGCAGAGGGCATGTGTCTTGCTGCGCCTGTGAGGATGCAGCAATGGCTGGAGCTCTGGACCAACGCCTTCTTCCGATTTCTGATCTATGGCTGCCTGGGTTGGTGTGTAGAGGTGTTCTTCACTGGGGTCGCTTCGGCGGTCTTCAAGCGGGACCGCTCAGCCACCGGTCAGACCTACCTCTGGATGCACCCGGTCTGGGGACTCTCCTGCCTCGCGCTGGAGCGGGTCCACCGCCTCTTCGCCGGCGCCCCGTTGCCGCTGCGCGGCGTGGCCTACCTCCTGGTGATCTACGCCACGGAGTTCGGCTTCGGTTGGATCCTGCGCCGGCTCCTGGGCCGCTGCCCGTGGGACTACGGCACGCGGGGCGTCAATGTTCTGGGGCTAGTTCGACTTGACTATGCGCCGGCCTGGCTCCTGGCGGCGTTCCTGTTCGAGCCGATGAGCGGCGCGGTAATCGCCCTCACGTCGGGTCTGTAGTTGCTCCGGTCAGCGTCCCAGGGGCGACCTGCATGAACGGGGGGTCGGCTCGGGAGTATGGAACCCGTGGTGAGCCAGAAAACGGCCTCTTCGGGATGTTCGGGGTTCGGCCTTCCGCCTTCATCCAAGATGCCTCTGGATAACAACAGATTTGCGGCCGCGGCGAGCCGCTCCAGTGCCCCCGGATTGTCGAAGGGCACGGGGAGACGGATGATTCCGCTCTCCGCCTCCGGCTTCTGGAGCGCTTCGAGATTCTCCGGCAACTTCGCGCCTTCAAGGAGCGCACGAGCCGTGTTGCGAAGCCGATCGGTCTCGACCGGGCCGTAGGTCGAGCTCGGAAGCGTCCGGAGCTCGGCTTCGGTTGGAATCACCTCCGCGCGGGCGAGCGCTTCGACCACCTCCGGCAAGGGGCTCTGCCCGCTCGCGAGGCGCGGTTTCACATGGCCCTCGATCCAGTAGTCGCGGCTGTTCCCGAGGTAGGTTCGAGCCGACGGGTCGCCGTGCAAGCGGTAACCACCGGAGCCCTGGAAGAGATAGGCCAGGGTGGCTACCCGTTCCTTGGGAGATGGATCGTCGGTGAAGAGTGTCTTGGCGCCCACTGGATTGAGAACGAAGGTGAGCGCCTTGAGGACGGTGCCATCCTCAAGAGTGACGTCCTTCAGCGAGGGAACGTACTCCGTGGTCCGGTCGAGTGGATCGTCCGGGAGGGGATCCCGTAGGTCGGTGAGAAACGCGTCCTCGCGGAACAGGAGCTCAAAGAGGAGCCGCTCCGCCCTCTCGAGGTCGAGCTTCAGGAGAACGCCTTGGACGTCTTCCCCCTGTTGGGGGATCAGGCCCGCATGCGCCCCCGGGTGCTCGGGAGTTCCCTGAAGCACGGTGTCCACCCCGAAGCCCAGGGAGTGATCCTTCAGGACCGCGCTCACGACGTCGGCACCCTCCCGCACCGAGGCCTGATCCGGCTTACCCAGGATCTGGTGGTTGCTGTGGACGAGCGAGAAGCCACCGAAAACAGGAATGAAGGACAACCCTTCCTGCTCGACGTAGCTCTGTACCTCCTGAACAAGCCGCTGAATCCACTGACGACGTTTTTCGGTCAGGCTCTTTGCCAGCCCGGGCTGCTCTCGTTCGAGCGGGGCCAGCACGTCCCAGGGCCGACTCGGTCCACTGGCCGGTCGACTTGGAAGCGCAGGGGGGCGCCAGGTTGTTCGAACAATGGATCCCACGTCCGCGGATTGTCGGCGCGGCGCGGCTAGGGTTGCTCGCCGCTGCCTTCGGAGGTCGAGACCAGCCCGTATTTGTGCAGCAGCGAGTAGAGGTGCTTGCGGTCCAGCCCCGCTTCGCGCGCGGCGCGAGTCACGTTGTTGCGCACGCGGGCGAGCAGCCGGGTGAGGTACTCCTTCTCGAACGCGCGAATCAGCGAGTCCTTCGACTCCTTGAACTGACCGGCATAGTCCACCGGCAGCGTCTCGCCGCGGATCTGCGAAGGCGGAGCGAACTCGCGCAGCAGGGTGTCGGCGCTCAGCTCCGGGATGTCGGCCATGTGGCGGGCGCGCTCGATCGCGTTGCGCAGCTCGCGCACGTTGCCCGGCCAGGTGTGGCCCATGAACTGGTCGCGCATCGACTCGGGCAGGTTCCGCCAAAGCGGCTCGCCGGCGAAGGAGTCGACCAGCAGAGGGATGTCCTCCTTCCGCTCGCGCAGGTTGGGAAGGTGGACGGTGAAGACCGAGAGCCGGAAGTAGAGATCCTCACGGAAGCGGGCCGCTTGAGCCTCGGCCCACAGCTCCTTCTTGGATGCGGCGATCACCCGCGTGTCGAAGGAGATCGAGTCGGAGCCGCCCAGCCGGCTGAACTTCCGCTCCTCCAAAGCGCGCAACAGCTTGGGCTGGAGGTCGAGCGCCAGATCGTCGATCTCATCCAGGAACAGAGTTCCCCCGTCGGCGCGCTCCAGGCAACCGATCCGCTGCGACACCGCTCCGGTGAAGGCGCCCCTCTCGTGGCCGAACAGCTCGCTCTCGATCAGCGAATCGGACACAGCGGCGCAGTCGAAGACGATGAAGGGACCCGACGCCCGCGGGGACATGGCGTGGATCGACTTGGCGGCCGCGCCCTTGCCCGAACCGGTCTCACCCAC
>JBGTHI010000045.1:0-4081 GCA_041746295.1 Myxococcaceae bacterium | reverse complement strand
GCCGAGAAGTCCGGGCTCCTGTTCCGGCTGGGCCAACTCTGCCAGGAGCGGCTGGGCGAGCCGGAGCGGGCGATCCGCGCCTACGAGCAGATCTTAGAGCTCAAGGAGGGAGACCTGGCGGCGGCCCGCCTCCTAGAGCCGCTCTACGCGGCGGCCAACCGCCACGATCGCCTCTACAGCGTGCTGAAGCTGCAGCGCGATCTCACCCAGGGAGCTGAGCGCGAGCGCGTCTTGAGCCGCATGGCGCAGGTCTCGGCTGAGGGGCTTTCCGACGTCGGCCACTCGATCGAGATCTACCGCGACCTGCTCAACAAAAATCCGCGCAACGACGCCGCGTTTACCGCGCTGGAAGGGCTGCTTACCCAGGGTGGTCCGGGCGCTGGCCAACCTCCCGGCCCCGAAAACGAGCTGCTAGAGCTCTTGACGAAGCGGCTGGTCCAGACCCAGGAGCCCCGCGAGCTTATCCGGCTCAACGACAAGGTGGGGCGGCTGCTCTTCCGCGGGCTCAAGCGGCCGCAGGACGCCAGCTTCTACTTTAAGGCCGTGTTGGAGCGGGATCCACGACACCGAGGAGCCCTGGAGGAGCTGCGGGCGATCCTGGAGCAGCAAAGCGAACAGCCCGGTGATGGGAACGAGCTGGTCGGCGTGCTCCGCCGGCTGCTTCCGCTTCAAGAATCGAACGAGGGCGTGCGCGAAGTGAGGATCGGCCTGGCCGAGCGGCTCGCGGTGGCCGGACGGAAGGAGGAGGCGCTCGACGCCGCCCGCCGAGCGCTGGAGCTGGAGCCGGTGCCGCCCGAGGAGCTCGGGCGCATCTATCAGGTATTCGTGCAGCTGAAGGCGTTCGGGGATGCGGTGAAGACGTTGGAGTCGCGCGCCGCGAACGAGCTGCGCGACGAGAACCGCGACGCAGCGATCGCCACGTGGTTCGAGGTGGCGGTGCTCTGGAGCGGGCCGGCGCAGAAGCCGGAGAACGCCGCCACCGCGCTGGAGAGAATTCTTGAGATTGATCCGGCCAACCTGGATGCCTACCACCAGGCGCTCGCACTCTATCAACGCAATGGCGACTGGCGCGCCCACGCCCAGGCCTTGGAGCGGTACCTCCCGCATCGCGCGACCGACGAAGAGAAGCTCGGCGATTTAGAGGAGATCGCCCGGGTGCAGGAGACCAAGCTGGGGCAGAAGCATGTCGCCTTCCTGGCGACGTGCCGCGCGCTGCAGCTGAATCCCGCCTCCGATGTCATCCGCGAGCAGGTGGAGCGGCTGGCGGAGGAGACCCAGTCCTACGAGGAGCTGGCTGCCGTCTACGAGCAGATCGCCGACTCTCTGCCCCGCGCGGCGCTGGCGGAGCGGCTCTACTTGACTCAAGCGCGGGTGCAGGACCGTGAGCTGGACGATCCGGCCTCTGCCGAGGCGGCGCTGCGCAAAATTCTGGAGTTCGATCCCACCAACGTCCGCGCGCTCGATGCGCTGTCGGAGATGTTCTCCCGGCGCAATCTGATGTCGCAGTACGTTGTGGCGCTGGAGCAGCGGCTCGATGCGGCCGGCTCGATCGAGGAGCGCAAGAGCATCCTGCGGGAGATCGGTCGGGTGTTCGATGAGAAGCTCGAGAATCCCAAGGAGGCAGCCGCGGCGCTTCTGCGCGCGATCGAGTTCGAGCCGGATCTGGAAACGCTGCAGCTGCTGGCCAATCTCTACCGCCGGCAGAAAGGCTGGGCCGACGTTGTTCAGACGCTGCTGCGTACCCGAAAGCTGCTCCCCGAACCGGCCGCCCAGGCCAAGATCATGTGCGAGATCGCCGCGATCTACGATCGGGAGCTCTCTGGAGACGAGGCGGTGCAGGCGGCACAGGCAGCAATCGACGCCTACCGCGAAGCGGTAGAGACCGATCCCTCCTTCCACGAGGCAGTCGATGCGCTGGAGCGGCTCTACACCCGCTTGGACCGCCCCGCGGAGCTGCTCTGGGTCTACGAGCGCCAGCTCGAGCTGACCAAGGACTACCGCGACAGGGTCAAGGTGCTCTTCAAGAGCGCCGCGGTCTGGGAGGACAAGTACCAGAGTCTGGAGAACGCCGACGCCTGCATCGAAGGGGTGCTGGCACTGGACTCGCAGAACCTACAGGCGATCAAGACGCTGGAGCGACTGCGCCGGGAGCAGGGCCGGTTCGAGGAGCTGGTCCAAGTGTACGAGCGACATCTCCAGCTGGTGCACACGTCCGAGGAGCAGGCCGCCCTCTGTGTCGACGTGGGAAGCGTCTTCCACCAGCAGCTCAAGCAGGCCGACCGGGCGGTCAACGCCTATCATCACGCGCTGGAGTTGGATCCTCGCAACCGTCCCGCGATGCATGCGCTGGGAACGCTCTATGAACGAAGCGGCAACTGGCCCTTCGCACTGGAGATGCTGCAGCGTGAGGCGGAAGCGGCTGGCAATGGACCGGAGGCGGTGGAGCTGTTCCACCGGATCGGGAAGATCAACGAGGAGATGCTCCAGGACCCGGACGCCGCGAAGGCGGCCTACAATGAGGCACTCCGGCGGGACGCCAGCTATCTCCCTGTGCTGCGCGCGCTAAAGGGCATCTACGAGAGCGAGAAGGATTGGCAGCACTACGAAGAGGCGGTCTCTGGTGAAGCCCAGTACACGCAGGATTCGGAGGCCCGCAGCCGAGCGCTGATTGAAGCGGCGCGGCACTACGAGGAGGTTCGAGAGGACCGCGAGGGGGCGTGCCGCCGCTACGAGGAAGCGCACCGCTTGAGCCCGGAATCATCGGAGGTCGCACGGCCGCTGGGAGACATCTACCTCGCCCTGGAGAACTGGGAGGGTGCGGAGCGGATGCTGGAGGTGGTGGTTCGCAACCTGTCCCGCGAGCTGGCGCAATCGCAGGATGAGGGATTGGCGCGCGATCTCTGCCGCCAGCTCTACCGCCTGGGCTACGTAACCGAGAAGTCGGGCAAGCGGGATGCCGCGCTCGGCTATTACGAGAAAGCCTACAGCCTGGATGCCACCTACCTGCCCACGCAGGAGGGCTTGGGGAATCTGCTGGTTCAGTCTGGCCGCCTCGATGAGGCCCTCAAGGTCTACCAGACCATTCTCCTGCACCACCGAGAGGACCTGACCGATCTCGAGGTGGTGGAGATCTACTGGCAGCTGGGTGAGATCCATCACCGACTGAAGCAGCCTGAGAAGGCGCAGAACCACTTCGAGAAGGCGCTGGCGTTGGACTCCGGGCATGAGCCGAGCTTGCGCGCTCTGGTACAGCTGGCGGACGAGGCTTCCCGCTTCGATCGCGGCGCCGAGTACCGCCAGAGTCTGCTGCGCCTCCTGGACGGGGAGGCGAAGCATCCGGTCTACGTGGAGCTGGGCAAGTTGGTCCGCGACCGGCTGGGCGACAGGCACACCGCGATCGACGCCTTTGTCGGGGCTCTGAAAGTGAAGCCGGACGACGAAGAGGTCGCCGACGCGCTCTACATCCTCTATCGGGAGACCCAGCAGGGGACCAAGGCGGCCCAGGTTCTTGAGATGCTCGCCCAGATACCCTCGGTGCGACAGGATCGCGAGAAGCTGAAGCGGGTGTCGTTCGCCCTGGGTGAGCTGGCCCGGGACGAGCTGGGAGACATTGCGCAGGCAACCCAGGCCTTCAACGCTGCGCTCGACGCGGACTACCGCTTCGTCGATGCGTTCAGTGCGATCGAATCGATGCTGGGCCGGGCCAAGCGCTGGGCAGAGCTGGAGGCGAACTACACGCGAATGATCCAGCGGCTCCCCAAACAGGCCCAAGGATCAGAGACTCACGCGGCGCGAATGACGCTCTGGAAGGCGTTGGGCGACCTGCACCTCAACGTGCTCAAGAACGACGAGGCCGCGCTCCTCGCCTATCAGGTGGTAGCGGCCGGCCTGCCCGAGAACGCCCAGGTCCAGGAGACCTATGCCGAGCTGGCAGCTTCACGGCCCGGCCAGGAGGACCAGGCGATTGCCGCCTACCGCCGCGCGCTGCCCCATACCGCACAGCCGACCAAGGTCGCCACCGCGCTGGCGGAGCGCTCCGCCCGGCGCAAGGACTACGACACCGCCGATCAGGCAGCGCCGG
>JBGTHI010000044.1:0-2791 GCA_041746295.1 Myxococcaceae bacterium | reverse complement strand
CGGGTTCCGCAAGCGACCGCCGCCCCCGCGCCAACCCGGGCCGTAGTCGGCTCGTCGAAGCCGGCAGCGGCACCCGTTTCGGCGCCGCTGGCTCGCACCCGTCCGAAGCGCCGCTCCTCGGGCGCGGACGCCTTGGGCCTGGAGCTCCGCTTCATGTGGGGTGACCAGATGGTGGGGGAGCACTTCCTGCCTCCGCATGCGAAGAAGCCGTTTACCGTCGGCTCCGCCGAAGGTGTCGACTTCGCAATGGGTGATGCCCTCCTGGGTGGGCCTCGCTTCGACCTGGCACGTCCGGAAGGGGAGAGCTACGCCGTTCGCTTTACCGCGAAGATGGGCGGCGAGCTGCACCGCGGGAACGAGGTGCTGGATCTCAAGGGCGTCATCGAGAGCGGCAAAGCCAGCCACGATGGCGAGGGCTACGCGGTGGCGCTCGAGCCGGATGATTTCCTGCGTCTGGAGGTGGGCGGGATCTCGGTGGAGGTCTGCTACCAGCCGGTGCCCAAGGCGGTCTTGGTGCCTTTCTGGGAGTCGATCGACTTCTCTGTGCTCAACATCGTCCTGGTGATGTTTTTCATCGCCGCGCTGTTCGTGATCAGCGCGGAGAACCGCAGCTTGGAGGGAGACGAGTACGCGGACGAGCTGTCGAACAACAACGCCCGGCTGGCCAAGCTGATCATCAAGCCGCCCGAAATTCAGAAGAACCCGCTACTCACTAAGCTCGCCGCACAGAAGGAGAAGTCCGGCGAGATGGCTGCCAAACATCGGGGCGGCGAAGGCGAGATGGGGCAGAAGAATATGCCCAAGACCGGAAAGCACACCGCGCCCAAGGGCAACCCGAGCAACAAGGATACCGCTCGGATGCTGACCCAGAAGATCTTCGGCTCAGGCGCGGGCGGTATCTCCACCGTCTTCGGCAAGAACGGTCTGGGCGGCGAGCTTCAGGCGGCCATGGGCAACATGTTCGGCAGCGCCCCGGGTAACTCCGGCGGGCTGGGTGGGCTCGGGCTGCGCGGCTCGGGGGCGGGTGGCGGCGGTGTCGGTAACACCATCGGCATCGGCGGGATTGGCACCAAAGGCCGGGGCGGTGGAACCGGCACCTACGGCAGCGGCGCCGGTATCCTCTCCAGCAAGAAGGAGGTCGACATCGGGATCACCTCGTCCGATCCGGTGGTGATGGGTTCGCTGGACAAGGAGCTCATTCGCCAGGTGATCCACCGGAATCGGAACCAGATCCGCTTCTGCTACGAGAGCCAGCTGCAGCGGTTCCCCAAGCTGTCTGGCAAGGTCGCGGTGAAGTTCGTGATCTCCGCTTCCGGCAGTGTGGCCTCCTCGTCGGTCGCGCAGTCGACTGCGGGCAACGCCGAGCTGGAGACCTGCATCGCCGGTCGCGTGCGAACCTGGCTCTTCCCGAAGCCGAAGGGTGGAGGCGTGGTGATCGTCACCTATCCCTTCATCTTTAAACAGTCGGGGGAATGACTCCGCCCCTTTGCTTCGGTTGGGGTGGCCTCTTGAAACCACTCCTTTGCTTTCTTTTGTTTCCTCGAAGCTCGGGTAGGCTCCTGCTCATGAATCGGACCTGGTCTTGGTGGCCGCTGACCGCGCTCTGCCTCTACGCCCTACCCGCCGTTGCCGCGGCCCAGAACGCTACGACCCCGGGCCAGGCGCCTGTGGTGCAGGACAGGCCGGAGGTCACCTTCAACGAGATCGAGCGGGGCTTCTACTTCTCGCTGAGCGCCGGGCCCAACTTCATCAATAAGCTTCCCGCCGAGACCGGCCTCCGCCCGTCGTCTTCCGGGCTGCTGGTGCGGTTGGAAGGCGGCTACGACCTGGGCGAGCGCTTCTCGCTGGGCCTGTTCGCAATGCTCTCCACGGCCAAGGCTGGCTCCGACTATCTGGGAAACTCCGACCCGCGAGGCAGCGCGTCGGGCGACTACACCCAGTTGACCCCCGGCATCACCGGACGTCTGAGCTTCGTCGGTTTCGAGGACTCCCAAGAGGTGAAGCGAACGTGGCTCTACCTACGTGCCGGAGCCGGCTACGCGATGTTCTCTCCCAAATCCCTCCTGCCCGACTCGGACATTCTTGTGTTCGCCGGCCCCGGACTGGAGTACTACACCCGCCTGCGCCACTTCTCGGTGGGCCTGGAGGTGACCGGATCGTATCTGGTCTCCGCCAAGTCGCTCGCCGTAGCGGTGACGCCCAATCTGAAGTACGCGTTCTAGACCGGCTTCAGATTGCGTCGAGGTTGAGGCAAGGTCTAGGCGGAAGCGGGGCGCCCGCGGAGCGCACTGTATGTGCGTGAGCAGGCACCGGAGCGACCAATCAACGAGATTGGCCAAGATCGATGCAATCTGAAGTCGATCGCGCAGGGGAGTGTCGTGGCACAAGAGACGGGTAGTGGCGGTCCGCGCCGGGGACAAGGTCTGGGTGCGGTTCCAGGGATGGGTTTCGAGATGGGACGCGGTGGCGGTCGCGGAGATCGCGACGGGCGACCCGGCCCCAGAGACGACCGGCGCGGCGATCGGCGCAACGACCGGCGAGGTCCGGGTGAGGGGGGTGCCTCCCAGCGGCTGATTTTGCAGATCTCCGCGTTGGAGAAGGGTCTCTCCAAGGCGGACTTCGCGGCCCAGAAGAGCTCACTGGAGGAGATGATCCGGCTGCTCCGCCCGCTGAGGCTCAAGTCGCTCGAGGGGCTGGAGCTCACCGCCCGCGGGCGGCTGCTCACCACGCTGTTGCGCGTCGGCAGGCAGAAGTCTCCCGAGGCGGGCACGCCCCCAGCCGGCGAGTCTGG
>JBGTHI010000043.1:0-3572 GCA_041746295.1 Myxococcaceae bacterium | reverse complement strand
GCGGCGATTACGACGCGGTGGTCGCCATGTATCACGACCAGGGTCTCGTGCCGTTGAAAATGATCGGGTTTGATTCGGGAATAAACTGGACGCTCGGATTGCCGTTTATTCGCACCTCACCCGATCACGGGACCGCCTACGACATCGCGGGAAAGGATCTCGCGGACCCGAAACCGATGATCTCGGCACTGCTCAAGGCAGCGGCGCTTGCCGCTGCCAACCGCCGACCTCTTACAAAGTCTCGACGATTCTGAAGGCGAGCTGAATCGGCTCCTCCGTGGTGGAGGCCTTCAGCCGCTCGCAGAGCGCGCCCTGGAAGGTAACCACCGAAGTGAAAACTCCGTTCTGCTCCTTGCGGCTGTAGACCCAGGTGTCCGGACCGCTCGGCGCGGCCACGCCGTTGACCAGCACGGTGAGGAAGCCCGGGTCGGACGGCTCGACCTCCAACGTGGTCTCGCAGGCCTTGTCGTCCAGGATGCCGCCGATCTTGAACAGCTGGGTCGCCAGCTCCGCGCCGTTGGTCGCCCTGAAGTAGGTGGTGGAGAAACCGCCCGCCTCCGCCATCGCCTGCAGGGTGTTCGGTCCGTCGCCTCCGGAGAGCTCGGTGCCGAAGCCGATCACGATGGTCTGGATGTCGATGGTCCGCAGCGCGGTAACGGCCGAAACGGTGGCGTTGCGATCGAGGCAGCCTTCCGATTCGATCGACTGGCCCGGTGAGCACTGATCCACGCCGTTTATCGGGGGCGTGGTGCAGGCGCACGCCGCGGTCTGGTAGTTGGTATTGGCCCGGTTGCAGTTGGGCAGCCCGTCCGTCAGCAACAGAATGAAGTTCTTGCGCGCCGGATCGCCCAGCCGGTCGTAGGCACTCATCGCCTGCAGCGTGGTGCCGGTTGGGGTACCGCCCTGCGCAGCGAGTCCCTGGATCGCGTTGTTGACCAGCGTGGCCTGCGACTGGAAGGCGGCGGTGTCGTCAGTTTCAGAGGGAGCCAGCAGGCCGATGTCGATGTCGGCGGTGGTGGCGGCGCCGCAGGTGTTGTTGCGCGGGAAATAGACCATGCCCACCCGGGCGCTGCTGCCGAACTGGGTCAGGAAGCTGTTCATCGCCGACTTCATGTCCGAGAGCCGGGTGGCGCAATTGCTGGGGCAGACCGGCTGCCCCGAGCCGATGCCGCAGGCGAGACCGCCCACCTGACACTCCGGCGCGGCGGGGTTGGCCGGTGCGAGCATCGAACCGGAGGTGTCAACCACCAGCAGGAGGTTGGGACGAAGGGAGCGGGCGGCGACGGTTCGGGGTTGGGTCGTCTGGGCGATCGCCAGTGGCTCGACCGGCTCGAAGTCGTAGGTCTGGCAACCCAACGCCGCCAAGGCGGCGCAGCCGAGCATCCCGAGCGCGAAAGCCTTCGTCATGCCGCTCCCCTGAAAGGTCACCATTGTCACGCCGCGCCGGCGGAAGGCAACGATTCGAGCATTATTTCCGAGATCTCCGGAGGAGCGCCAAGGCGCATCGGTGGGCCCCAGTAACCCGTCCCCCGACTGGTGTAGACTTGTGTGCCCCAAAGTCGCTTGAGGCCGTGCATCACCGGCTGCTGTAGTCGGACCAGCGGGGCGAAGGGCCACAGCTGCCCACCGTGGGTGTGACCTGAGAGCTGGAGGTCGACCCGCAGCCCCGCACCTTCCCGAAGCGCCTCGGCGCTGGCCGGCTGATGGGCCAGGAGTAGCCGCGGGACTTGGGCCGGGACATCGCGCAGCGCCCGCGCCGGATCGGAGTGGTGGCCGGCCTCATACTCGCCTCCGCCCAGGTCGGTGACACCGGCGATCGCCAGCTGGTCCGTTCCGCGGGAGATCAGACGGTGGGAGTTGTGAAGGACGTTCAGTCCCTGCTTGCGCAGCTCCGCCTCCCAGGCGCTGCCTCCGTAGTAGTACTCGTGATTGCCGGTGACGAAGAAGATGCCGTAGGTCGACTCGATCCGGGAGAGCGGTTCCAGCTCCGCGCGCAGGCAGTCGACGTAGCCTTCCACCAGGTCTCCGGTGATCGCCACCAGGTCTGGCTTCAGTCGGTTGACCGCGGTCACCACCTTCTGCAGGACGTGCCGGCCGCGGGTCTGGCCGATATGAAGATCGGAAAGCTGGACCACCCGCAGGCCATGGAAAGCTGCACCCAGCCCTTCAATTGGAACGCGCACCCGGACGACCGTGGGGAGGGTGCGGGCCCGGAAGATGCCCCAGGCTACGGCGGATCCCACGCTGGCGCTGACGCCCGCCGCCTTCGCGCGTGGCGCGATCGGAAAGAGCCAGCTCAAGCCGTCGGCCAGACCCAGCGCCACCACCAGCAGGCCAAAAGTTCCGGTCCAGAGATAGGCGATCCACTGCAGCGCCACCGTGCCGTCGGAGCGCTCGGCGCGGGCGGAGGCCATCCCGAACGGCATCGAGAGCCCCAAGCTGGCCAGCGCGCCCCAACCGGCGAAGCTCCACCGCATCCCCAGTGCCGTCTGGCCGAGCAGCCGGTAGCCCACATAGCCGTGAAGACCCGCGAGCAACAGCACGCCCGCAACCATTGCCGGGACACCTTGAAAGA
The DNA here is from genome assembly GCA_041746295.1 of Myxococcaceae bacterium. Lineage (GTDB taxonomy): Bacteria > Myxococcota > Myxococcia > Myxococcales > Myxococcaceae > JBGTHI01. The sequence continues at coordinate 997 of JBGTHI010000043.1, read as the reverse complement.
AGAGCCCCACCGGGACCTGCCATCCGGAGATGGGATCGGTGTTGGGGTCATCGGTGCTCAATGCCATGGGCCTCTCATTCGTTCGGGAGTGAACGAACTGTAGAGGAGTGCTCAGGTGGTTGCTCACTCCGCTCCCTCCCCTGGCTGCTCGGGCGTGTGCCGCGCTCAGGGCCAAAGTGGTAGGAAGGCTCCCTCCGTATGAGCGCCACTCCCTTCGCAGCAGCAACACCGCTGACTTGGATCGCGCGTCCAACCGCGGAGCTTGCGCGCTTGGCCGGACCGATCGCCGTCTCGATGCTCTCCTACAGCACGATGACCTTGGTGGGGACGCTGTTCGTGGCTCATCTCGAGGGGGCAGCCCCGCTCGCAGGCGTGGGGCTGGCCGGAACCGCCTACTTTGGGCTGATCTGTTTCGCGATCGGGCTGTTCAGCGGGGGGAAGGTGTTGATGGCCCAGGCGGTAGGGGCGGGCGACGAGGCGCAGGCGCGCGCCTACGAGGCGACCAGCGTGGCGATCGCGCTTGGTCTGACCCTGCTCTTGCTCGCGGTGGGGCTGGGGTTGGCAATGATCCTCCCGCACCTCACGGCCACGCCCGCATCTGGACTCTATGCGCAAAGCTACCTCCGTATCCGCTTGTTCGGCCTGCCGGCGGTGATGCTCTTCTGCGCGTTCCGCGAGAGCCGATACGCGCGGGGAGACTCCCGGCTGCCGATGCTCGCCTCGGTCTTTGGCAACGTGGTGAATCTGGCATTGGACTACCTGCTTATCGTCCGCTGGAAGTTGGGCGTGCCGGGTGCGGCGGTGGCGGCGCTCTGCGGCCAGCTGACCGAGGTGGCCCCGCTCGGTCTGCTCTATCTGCGGCGGGGACAAGGGTTGGTGGGAGTCACCTGGGCGCGGGTGCGAAATTTGCTGACGGTAGGCGGGCCCACCGGTCTTCAGTTCCTACTGGAGGTCGGCTCCTTTGCCACGGTGAGCATCACGTTGGCGGGCTTGAGCG
>JBGTHI010000042.1:0-1846 GCA_041746295.1 Myxococcaceae bacterium | reverse complement strand
CCAGAAATATGGCGAGTCCAACGTCGGCCAGATCATCACCTTCGGCTCGCTGAAGGCCAAGAGCGTGCTGCGCGATGTCTGCCGCGTCTTCGGCCTGCCGTACTCCGAGGGCGACCGGATCGCCAAGCTGGTGCCGGAGGTGCTGAACATCACCCTGAAGGACGCGATCGAGCTGGAGCCGCGCCTCAAGGAGATGTTGACCAATCCTACCGTCCTGGGATCGCAGGCTTCGGACGCAGGGCGGGATGTCACGACAAAGGATGTGCTGGAGATCGCGCTGGCGCTGGAAGGACTCCACCGCCAGGCCGGCATGCACGCTGCGGGCGTGGTGATCGCCGACAGGCCGTTGTGGGAGTACGTCCCGGTCTACCAGCCGCCGGGCGAGAAGGTCCTGATCACCCAGTTTGCCAAGGACGAGGTGGAGGCGGCGGGGCTGGTGAAGTTCGACTTCCTGGGGCTCAAGACCCTCACCGTGATCCAGCACGCCCTGGACACCGTCAACAAGGGGAAGCCCGAGGACCAGCAGCTTCAGGCGCACCAGATTCCCATCGACGACAAGGCGACCTTCGAGCTGATCTCCAGCGGCGATACGGCTGGCGTCTTCCAGATGGAGTCGTCCGGCTTCACCGAAATGGTAATCAAGCTGCGCCCCTCCTGCTTCGAGGACGTGATCGCCGCCGGCGCGCTCTACCGGCCCGGTCCGCTCGATTCCGGAATGGTCGACGTCTTCATCGACCGGAAGCACGGCCGTGAGAAGGTCGCCTATCCCCACCCCGCGCTGGAGCCGGTGCTCAAGGACACCTACGGCGTGATCGTCTACCAGGAACAGGTAATGCAGATCTCCCAGATCCTGGGAGGCTACTCGCTGGGTCGCGCTGACCTGCTCCGCCGAGCGATGGGCAAGAAGAAGGCGGAGGTGATGCAGAAGGAGCGCTCCGGCTTCATGGAGGGCTGTGCCTCCAACCAGGTCGATCCAAAGGTTGCGGGCGAGATCTTCGATCTGATGGAGAAGTTTGCCGAGTACGGTTTCAACAAGTCGCACTCTGCCGCCTACGGCTTGATCACCCTTCAGACCGCCTGGCTGAAGACGCACTACCGGGTGGAGTTCACCGCCGCGCTGCTCACCGCCGACCGCGACAACACTGACAAGGTGGTTGCATACATCGCCGAAGCGCGTGCGCGCGGCCAGGAGGTACTGCCGCCCGACGTAAACCAGTCTGAGCTGCAGTTCACCGCCGTGGAGGGAAAGATCCGGTTTGGCTTCGGCGGCATCAAGGGTGTCGGCGAGGGGGCGATTGAGGCGATCCTTCAGGCGCGGCAGGCTCCGGCCGCCGGACCTTTTTGCGACCTCTTCGACTTCTGCGAGCGGGTCGACACCCGGAAGGTCAACAGGAAGGTGATCGAGGCGTTGGTCAAGGCCGGGGCCTTCGACTTCGAGCAGCGACCGCGCCGACAGCTGTTCGAGACGATCGAGCGGGCGATGGAGCGGGGCTCCTCCTCTCAGCGTGACCGGGCAGTGGGGCAGTCCAGCCTGTTTGGGCTTCTGGCGGGTCCCGCAGGCTCGGCAAGCTCGGTCGGCGGCGACGCGCCCGCCGCCTCCATGGTGGCTACCGATCATGACTACGCGCGGGTGGAAGAGTGGATCGAGAAGGAGCGGCTCTCCTTCGAGAAAGAGGCGATCGGCTTCTACGTCTCCGGTCATCCGCTGCACCAGTACGAGCAGGAGCTGCGCCGCCACGCCCGGCCGGCCGCCTCGGTCCAACGGGCACGCCAGGACGAGAAGATCACCGTGGCCGGGGTGGTCGCGGCGCTGCGCGAGCGGCCCACCAAGACCGGCAAGCGCATG
>JBGTHI010000041.1:0-2719 GCA_041746295.1 Myxococcaceae bacterium | reverse complement strand
CCCCGGCGGGCCAGAACCGCGGCCGCGCCCCCGCGCGAACGCCCCGCCGTCACGTTGACCATGCCCCGTCTCGTCACGGGATCGTCCCTCGTCTCCGACCAGACGATGCTCGCGCTGCTGGGCATCAACCTGGCCAGCGTCCTGATCATGGCCCTGGTGCTCGGCGTGCGGCTAGGCAGCCTTCCAACCACGATCGTGCTGCAACTGGACGCCGCGGGAAATCCCGCGCTCTGGGGACCGCCGAGTGTCCTGTGGCAGCTACCGCTCATGGCGTTTTTTCTGACCGCCTGCTTTCTGGTCCTTGCCTGGTTCCTGCACCCACTCGACCGATTCGCGGCGCGCTACGCGCTGGCGGCGGCAGTGGTGGCTCAGGTGATCGCGTGGGTTGCCGTTATAAAGCATCTGGCATGACGGCCGGCAAGAGACATCGGGAGCGCGATCGCTCCATCGCGCAAAGGGGGTCCGCCACGTTGACACACACCACGAAAACACTCCTTTCGGCGGCATTGTTGCTGGGCGCCCTGGCGGCGTGCAGTCCGGCCGGGGCGCAGAACACGCCTACCCCGGCGGCGGAGGCGACCGGTATCTTCGATCCGGCCGTGGCCGAGGCCACGCCGATTTCCGGCGCCGAGATCTTCGACGTCGCCTCGGCCGATCACACCACCGAGGATGTCGACTATCCGCAAGACCCGCCGGCGGGCGGTCCGCACGATCCATCGTGGCAGAAGTGCGCGGTGTATGACGCGCCCGTGCGCAACGAAAACGCCGTCCATTCGCAAGAGCATGGCGCGGTCTGGATCACCTACCAGCCCGACCTGTCCGATGCCGATGTGGAAATCCTGGCGGCGTACGCCGACGACCAACCGTACGTGCTGATCAGCCCCTATCCTGAGCTCGAAGATCTGGTGGTGGCCTCGGCTTGGGGCGCCCAACTGCGCCTGGAGGAGGTCGACGATCCCCGGCTCCAGGAATTCATCGACCGCTACGCGGGCAACGGTCCCGAGCGTGGCGCCACGTGCGACTCAGGGGTGGAAACGACCGTTGGGTGATGGGGTGATGGGGTGATGGGGCGATAGGGAGAACGTTCTGGGTGACCGCCGATGTTGCGAGTTCCAGCCCCTATAACCCTATCACCCAAGCACCTCATAACCCTTCGTCCGGTGCAATCAATTCCGGCCCATTGTGGCGGGTATTGTTGACCTCGGTGCTCACCGGGTAGATGCGCATGGCCTCATCGGGAAAGGGCTGCAGCAGGCGCTCCACCTGGAGGGGGTCGGTGACCTCGCGTGACACCCACTCCTCCTCATCGTCCCGACGGAGGATGACCGGCATCCGCTCGTGCAGCGGCGACACCAGCGCATTGGCCCCGGTCGTGATGATGGTGAATGAACCCGCCGCGTCGTGTGTTTCGTCGTGGGTCAGGTCGTAGAGACCGGCCAGCCCCCAGGCCTCGCCGTCGTCGGAGGTCAGGTAGTACGGCTGCTTGCGGCCGTCTATCGTGCGCCATTCGTAAAAGCCGCTGACGGGCACGATGCAGCGCTTGGCCTTGGTCAGCCCGCGAAACATCGGCTTCTCCAGCAGGGTTTCCGCGCGGGCATTGATCGGGGCCACCGGCGCTTTGCCGTCCGGCCGTTTCCAGCGGGGAACCAACCCCCATTGCATGCGGAGCGCGGTTCTCTCCCCTTCGGCATCCTCGACGATGACCGGCAAGAGCTGGGTGGGCGCGGCGTTGTAGGTCGTCCACCCCGGGAACAGGTCCACCGGGATTTGGCGCAACTGGAAGCGCTCCGAGAGTTCTGTTGTGCCTTCGATGACGTAGCGTCCGCACATCTGCCAGCTCCTTTTCCGTAAAAATTGTCCTGCCAAGTATAGAACAGGTGTCCTATACTTGCCGGTGCGGGAGGCGTCTGGCGACTGGCGAACGCCACCCACGATCATCCGTTCCCGCTTGCCGCGCGCGTCGATTGCGCCTCACCATGCCGAATATCGAGCGGACCCATGCTATACTTTCACTTTCGGATCGCGCATCATAGCGTGCGTTTCTCGCCAGCCGGCGCGGCCGTCTCGCTCTTCAGTTGTCCCGCACGTTTGTGCCCAGGCCCCTGGTGGGCGGAGTCGACCCCGTGAAACCATCTTCCGCCGCAACCCCCGCGATGCGCGTTCTGGCCCTTGTACTGCTGGTCATCGGCGCGGTGCTCGTTTTCGGCTCTCTGTTCGCCGATCAACTAAACATAACACTCGGTGGCCGCGGCGGCGAAGGGCTTGGCTGGAAGCAACTGATCGGCATCGTCATCGGCTTGGTGCTCGCCCTGTTGGGCGGCGCCTGGTTGGTGCAGCCGCCCACCTCGCGCGGCATCGACCGCCCCCTGGAGTGATTCCGGGGTACGATCCCATCAGACCAATCGGCGACGGAGCCCCATGCGGGGCTTCGTCATTTCTGGGACGCCAGCAGGCACGGCGTCCCTGATTTCAGGAGAGGGAGGCACGATGTCGCCAGACGCGGCTACCGCAACGGGAATTGATGCCGTGACCACGACGATGCGGGACACGCGTTGGCCGTCCAGCCCGCGCCGGATGAGTATCGGGGCCATCTTGCCGGTGGCCGAAAGCTCCTCGTTTGGCGACGAAGTCCCGCATTTCACCGACATCCTGGCGATGACCCGCTCCGCCGAAGACGTCGGCTTCGAAGCCGTCTGGATCATCGACCACCTCGTCTTCC
>JBGTHI010000040.1:0-2981 GCA_041746295.1 Myxococcaceae bacterium | reverse complement strand
GGACGACCTCGGCCATCGAAGCCAGCTCGGTGAGTACGGCCGCGTGGTCCGAAAACGTGCGCACCGGAATGACAATCTGATCGAGCGACAGGAACGGGTTCTCGAACAGTCGCCAGTCGACGAGGATGGCCGAAGTGGTGCCACCCTGCTGCTGCGACAAGACAAATGTCGCGGGCGCCAGAAACGCTGCTGACAACCGGCCGATGCCCTTCTCCCCCTGCCGCTGGCGGGCAGGGCCGTCGAAATCAGCGGGCGGGGGTGGGGGCGGACCATCGACTTTGGACTCGGTCCCGATCACCAACCATCGGTCGACGAAGTCGGAGGCCGACATCCCAACTCCGTCGTCGAAGATTGCGGCAACGACCTTCGCACCGTCGAAGATGTTCAGGGAGACGTTGGTCGCGTAGGCGTCCCAGGCGTTCTTCCAAAGCTCGCTCACCGCCGTCGGCGCGTCTGCGATCTGGCCGCGGCCAAGGTGGTCGATCGTCCGCGCCCGCGTCTTGAACGAAACGTTGGATGTCCACGGTGCGGTTGCGGGGTGGAGCGTGACTTCCTCAGCCATGCGGGACGGCCGATGCGTCGGTGATCTCCGCTGCACCCTGAGCGTCCGTTCGCGCGATGGAGGCGGCTAAGTGGCGGGAGAAGAATTCCGCGAGCTTCGGAGGCACCGCGTTGCCGATCATGCGAGCGATGGGTTCGATCATGTCGGTAGGATAGAAAACATAGTCGACGGGAAACGACTGGAGTATCGCGGCCTCGCGCAGAGAGATCCCACGCAGCTGTTCTACGTCGAAATGACCGAACCGCCCGTTGGAAATGCTGTGGCATTTGGTTGTGATCGTCGGGGAGGGGCGATCGGGGCTCATCCGCGTGTAAACGTCGTTGAAGCATCGTGTGCGGAGCTTCGCGTTCACCTTGCGATGACACGCCAGTGACAGGTCGCCGTCGGGTGTGTCCTCCATGTAGACGTTCGACATGCCCGGCAGCGCCGCCGAAAGGCGCTTCAGGTTCAGGTCGCTCAGCGACCTCGTCTTGTGGTTCGGGATATTGGAATCCGTTGCACCAGCGGTCAGCGGCGGGAGGTGGCCGATCGCTGCCTGGACCGTCGTTACAGCGTTGTCGGGGGCGGCCTCGGGCACGATAAGATCGCTCAGGTGGCCTGTGCTCAGGAACGCGGGATTGGCCAGTTCGCGTCGTACTGCGACCAGGATGGAGCGCCGCCGGTACTGAGGAATGCCGAAGTTGGACGTGCAGACGACCTTGCTGCCCGTCGCATATCCCAACTTGCCCAACTGGACCCGGAAGTCGTCCCACACTCCGCCGTACTTCGGGTCACCAATGCCCTGAACGTTTTCAGACAGGACCATTTCCGGTCGGAAGCGCTTCACGAACTTAGCCGCTTCGGTCAAAAGATTGCTGTCGCGCTCGCGGCCGGCCTTGCGGGACACACTCAGCTCCTTGCGGGACAACTTTGTGAACGGCTGGCAGGGAGCACAGATGGCGAAGAGGAGTGGTGTTCCCGGCACGCGACCTCGGTAGCAATCGATCAGCCGCTCGAGGTCGCCCTCCAGCTCAGCGTGTTCGCCGTCCGGGTAGCCGTCGGTGGCAGGAAAGATGTCGCGGCGTAAGAACTTCGGCGGCGCGTAGTCGATGGTCGCGTTCCAATTGTTCTCGACGTAGGTCTGGCGGCAGCGCGTATCCTTGTCTACTCCAGCGATGACGTATCCGCCCCCGTCGATTAGTCCGCGTGTCGTCCCGCCCGCGCCGCAGAAGAAGTCCACGGCGAGAAAGTCCGGGCGTCGCTTGACGGCGTCCTTCTTGGAAAGACCAATCATTCCACACCCCCGACGGGGTGGGTGGAAGCCGCGACCGCCTTTATGCGATCGACCTCGTCTTGATCGAAGATGCGCCAGCCGTTGCGGTCGCGCCGCGCCGCATCCGCGATCTTGCCCAGCTTGATCCACCTTAGGAGCGTTGGCTTCGAGATGCCGGCGGCGGCCGCAGCTTCGGCGGCGTGCAGATGATTGGTTTGCATAATAATGCCCTCGACTGCTATTGAGTATAGTCAACAGCGGTCGGGGTCAACGTCGCTCTAAGGGCCGCGACCGCAGTCGATCGGCTGGCCACGCTTCAAGGCGAACCTCATATGACTGTGCGGCACGATCCCGGTCCGCGGCACCCTGAAGCCAGCGAGGCCTTCGAAGCTCCGCCGACGCCAACGCGATCCGCGCTCATGGGGCGTATTCGGGGGAAAAACACCACACCGGAAATCGTCGTGCGTCGAGCGGCTCACCGCCTGGGACTTCGCTTTCGTGTGCACTGCCGCGACCTGCCGGGCACGCCGGATATTGTCTTCCGCAAGCATCGGCTGGTGATCTTCGTTCACGGGTGCTTCTGGCATCGCCACGAAGGGTGTCGACGATGCACGACACCGAAGACCAGAATCGAGTTCTGGAACGAGAAGTTCAGGAAGAACGTAGAGCGAGATCGGCGAGACGTGGAAGCGCTCCAAAAGAACGGAGGGAACGTCTTGATCATATGGGAATGTCGGACGAAGAATTCGGAAGATATCGATGCACTTATCATGGCTGCGACTGTCGGCCGCCAAATAGAGCATGGTGATCGTCGGAGCGTCTTACCCGACGCGAATGTCCTGAATCTGGAGCGGTCCCAAGGTATGCAACTGGCGCACTGAAGCCACGCCAACGGAGGATTTTGTTGCGCCGCGTCCGAGCGAGAGATTTGGGAATGCTGCCGGGCAGCAACAGCTTTGCATGACCGGCAGTCTCGGGGGCCGACTTTCCAGTTCGTTCTGCACCGCGCTGCACATACATCTGGCGTTTGCACGCGTCGGTACAGCGCCAGAGAGGCGGTTGCCCCGTCCAGTGTTTGTGATCGTAGTTGGGGCGGCGACGTGTGTCCCTAGAAGCACGGGATGCAACAGCGAATCCCAGCTCATTTTCGTTTGCACGCGTCAGAAC
>JBGTHI010000039.1:0-2260 GCA_041746295.1 Myxococcaceae bacterium | reverse complement strand
TCACCAGCTCCGCCGCCTCGAGGATCGAGAGTGAGGAGAGGTTGTCGACGATCTGATTCAGGTCTGCCATGTGAAACTGCCTTTCTACGTCATAAAAGTTGGGTGGAACTGCTCTTAAGCTGCCTTAGTCAACGCATCTGCTCGAGCCTGAAGCACGCGCGCCAACTGGGCGCCGGGCTCTGCGATGGTCCGGACGATCTTGCCCGCGGGCTGGTTGATCATCCCCAGCAGCTGGCCGCGGAGCTCCTTGAGGCCTGGCAGCTTCGCCAGCGCCTGCACGCCGGCCACGTCGACCTTCTTGCCGTCGACCACGCCGCTCTTGACCTTGATCGTCTCCAAGTCCTTGATGAACTCGGAGAGGATCTTGGCCGGCGCCACGACATCGCCGTAGCCCAGGATGATCGAGACCGAACCCCTGAAGTCACTTGCCAGCGCTTCTAGACTCGTGCCCTTGGCCGCTCGCCGGGCGAGGGTGTTCTTGAGCACCTTGTACTCGATGCCCCCATCCCTCAGCTTCTTCCGGAGATTGGTGACCGTCGCGACGTTCAGCTTGGAGAACTCCGCCACGATGGCCGAGGTCGCCTTGCCGAACCGTCCGTTCAGATCCTTGATGACTTCTTCTTTCTCGCTCTTTTGCACTTGGTATTCACCTCCTCGTCGCACCGCGCTCCGTCGGAGAGCGGCTGTGATGCCTGGAGCCCAAGTGGGCAGAGCGAGAGAGCTCTTGAGAGAGCACCACCGCTTCCTTGTCTCGGCAGGGCTGACCTTTTGAGGGGCCGCTTAAATCCGAATCGGGCAGACTGCTGCGCCCGCTCGGTCCCTGCTGTCTCGGACCAGGTGTTGTCTTACTGCTTGTGAAGAAAATGGATGTAGGGAAAACCGCCTATACTCCCTGCCCGAGCAAAGATCCAGCCCTTTCGTACCGGGTCCCGCTGCGGCGGGGTGGCTGGGGCGATTTTCGAACGGTCTGGGTAACCCAGCGGGTCCGGTTTTTCAACTCAAAAGGGAGCGGGATCTCGCCTTGCCTTCGCCGGTCCCGTCACCCATGCTGCCGGCGTGGAGTCGGATCTCAACGCAACGATCGACAGGCTGCGTGAGGCGTTTTCACCGCGCGCCGAAATTCTGGAAGCCTACCTATTTGGCTCCACTGCCCAGGGAAGGGCCACCGCCCACAGTGACATCGATCTGGCGGTCTACGTTCGGCCAGAGACTCCTCTCGATCACGGCTTCGGCTACGCCGCCGAGCTGACCAGCGAGCTCATGTCCGCGCTCCGCCAGAACCGTGTTGACCTGGTCATCCTCAATGAAGCCCCTCCCCTGCTCTACCACCGCGTTCTGAGAAGTGGTGTGCGGCTGCTCTCTAGAAACTTGCAAGACACGACCTCTCGGGAGGGGCGGGCCCTCTCCAGGTACTTCGACTATCTTCCCCAGCTCCAGAAGATCGAGCGGGTTGCTGGAAGCCGCTCCGCGCGGGGAGAGTTTGGCCGATGAGCCCGGGCCACGAAGATGCGGCGGTGGTAAGGCGGCACCTGGCGGCGCTCGATCGCGCGCTACGACATCTTCGGCGGCATTCAGGCGGGACGCTGGAGGTTTTATTGGCAGGTCAGGATCAGCTCTGGTCGGTGGAGCGCGGGCTCCAGATAGCCGCGCAGAACGCCATCGACATCGCCACCCACCTGGTGGCCGCCTCGGGCGGCGACGCGCCGGACTATGCCAGCGCCATCGACGAGCTGGCGCGGATGAAGGTGCTCCCTCCCGAGTTCGCGATGCGCTTCCGCGCGGTGGCCGGCTTTCGGAACCTCCTGGTGCATGCCTATCTGGAGATCGACTACCGGCAGCTGCACCGGTTCTTGAACGAGCGGCTTGGCGACTTCACCGAGTTTGCCGGCCATATCGAGCGCCACCTCGCCGCTGCCGGTACCGATTCGGACGAGAGCTAGCCCGGATATTTCACAGCGTGAGCACTGCGGCGACAGTCTGTCGGCCTGCGGATGGCGTGCTCGCTCTTTCCTCGTGCGGCGTGCATCAGCACGCCTCCTCGGTCATCTCTGCGCTTGCCCCCCTCGGCTTCGACATCCTGCACCTCGTTTCGCTCTCGCTGTGAAATATCCGGGCTAGTTCCAATGCCGGTTACTTAAGGATTTGAAGACAGGATTGCGCTCTTGGGGCGTCCAGGATTTCGCTTGTAGTTGCTCATCTTGATCTTGACGTGCCGCGGGTATTTCCGCTCGGGTCTCCGCTCTGGGAGAATCAAGAGGGC
>JBGTHI010000038.1:0-9477 GCA_041746295.1 Myxococcaceae bacterium | reverse complement strand
CGCGGCGTGGCGGAGCGGGCCGGGACCTACAACGCCTCCGAGGCGCAGAATCAGGTCTGCCAGGGGTTCCTGGACAGCTGCGACTGCAAGAACGTGGCGACCGCCGAAGGAAAGCGGGCCTGCGGGTTGGCGAACTAACCGTTTTCACCGGTTCTTGCCCGAGGCGCTTGAGCTCGCCCTCATTCAACCTTCGCCGCGCGGCGCCCACGGATCTCATCGCGCCAAAGGGGGACGAGCGAGTCATACGGCTCTTGAGCCAACCTTTGGAGCAGCTGCTGGAGGCGCACCAGGGATGGGGCCTCAGGGGAGCCGCGGGAAGGCTCCGTTGCGCAGGTGGCCCAGCTCATCGCCTCGGGTGAATGGCCGCGATAGGCGAGCTGGACCGAATTGGACACAGGGTATTGCGGATCAGGCTCACCGGATGAAGCCTGCATCCATTCGCCCAGCCACTTGACAACAGGATCGCTCGAATGCCGGAGGCGATCGGCCCGGTCCTTCCAGAGCTGAACCTTTATTTTGCCCACGTCACGCGGAACGCTTCCCGGGGAGTGCCACAGGCGTGCGAACTCTGGATGATCGACGAAGGCCCGAGCCAAGACGACCTCGTAGGGGGTGAGCTCCTCCGGGCGCTCCAACCCGGTCGTCAGCAGTCGTTTGACCTCAGCAGCGACCGGAGAAGGTAGACCTCGAACCAGGCTGTCTATGGCGCCTCCGATTGCCCCTGAATGGCCCGAGGCAATTGCCTCCGGGAGCGATCCGGAGCCCGGACCAGCCTGCGCTGTTCGCCGATGCCGGGCGCTCCTGGCGTCCGGCTGTCGTCCAACCCCACTCGTTTGCTCGGCACCGCTCATGGCAGCTCCTAGAGCGTCCTCCCCAAAGGAGAGGCCCATCAGAGTTGTCGCGATGGGTTTAGACGGAGTTTCCGTAAGCTGCACCCTGAAGAGAGTCGATAAATCGAGCGAGCAAGGACGAGGTCGAAGAGCCGGTGGGACCCAACCCCAGAGCGTACAAGGATGTACGTGAGGAGTTGGGGGGACCGGCGACAATGAGATCGGCCGGCACAGCCGATTTATCGACAGCTCTTGAGACGTAGTTCCCCGCAACCTCATAAGTCTAGCGCCTGCGGATTGTGAGGAAGTGATAGGCGCCGCTCGGCTCGGTTTCGACGTTGATCTCGGCGTCCGAAGGCAGCTTCGCCGCCATCCGCTTCATCTCGTCCCGGGTGCGGTAGAGCAGCGTCCAGTCCAGCAGAAACTCCAGGCTCCAGAAATAGCTGTTGGGGCCGACTGCGTTTCCGATCAGAAGCAGCCCTCCGGGCGCGAGCTGATTGTACAAGGCGCCGATCACCTCCTGGGCCTTTGCCTCGCGGAGGTAGTCGAAGAGCCCGACGCTATAGATCAGATCCTGGGGATGCTTCGGCGGGAACAAGTTCGGATCGGAGAGAAACTGCGCGAAGGCAATGTGCAGGCATTCGACCGAGCCCCGTCCCTTGGATCGGGACAACGCGTTGGTCGCGGTCTGGTAGGCCACCGAGAGCGCTTCGTCCTCCTGGTCGAGCAACGACCATTGAATCGTGCCATTCCACTCCTTCACCCGATTGGCGAAGTCGACCACTTCATAGGCGGGACCGGAGCCAAGTGACGTCGCCCGAAATGGCACTTTCATCCGGCGCGTAGCGCTGGTCATGACCTCTCTTTCGATACAGTCGACGACTAAGTCCTTTCGAGTACGAACGCCCTCTGCCAGCGGGTGGGCCACACCGAACCTGTGAAACATCTTGTGGAAGGCGGAGCCACCCCGCAGCCCATTTTCATAGTACCAGAGCATCATCTGGTAGTCGCCCGGGTAACCCGACGGCTTGTTGAACCCTCGATCGAGCACCGGCGCATCGACTACCACCGGCGTCACCACCAACTCGGTGTACCGCTTGGCAGCGGCCAGTGCGACCGGATCGTTTAAGAAGCCCGCAGCGACTTGTGAGCCTTCTCGGTCGAGAGAGAAGTAGACGCTCGAGAGGGCATCGAACGCACGCTGAGCCAAAGCGTCTACGGAAGCATCGGACCCATTGGCCTGCTTCCGCAGCCGCTTCTCATGAGTATCGAGTGACTTCCGATAAAACTGCACGAACGTCGACATCCTCTGGATGAACTCACGGTAGGCGAGCGGGACCTTGTCCAGGAGCTTCTGATAACCGCCCTTCAGCTCCGCCTCGAGGCGGCTCTCCTCGTCCTTTTGAAGAAACGCGGGCAGGTCCAATATTCCCGTCTGCACGCCCAGCCCGACCAGTGCGCCCTTTGGGAGCCGCTCATGCCGAGCTACGCGGGCGCGGCCATTGAAGAGCGGCGAGCCATGGATGAGCACCGACACGTCGATCTCCTCGCCAATCGGAAAAGACTCGAGGTCCTTGGCGGAGGCGGTGAAGGAGACGCCATTAAGCGAGACATCAAAGAGCCGAAACTGCCCTGCCTTGGTTTGAACCAGTGGCTCAGCGTCCCGGGAGAGTAACTCGCGCACCCGGCGACGCTCGGGACGGAAGTACACGGCCCGGCCCAACGCGCCGACCAACTCTTCGTAGGATTTCGTGTGTCCCTTGGCCAAAAGGTTCCTCGTTTAGTCTTGAAAGCAGCATCTGTTCATCAGTGTCTTCGCTCGGCCAGATCCCCGTCGCGGATCTGTAGAGCTGGGTTCTCCGCCATCGCCTTGGCTCGTCCCATCAGCGTCGCAGCGGCTGAATCTTGCGGGTTGATCCGCAGCACGTTCTCAAAGGCCGACTGCGCCTCGACCGATGATCCCCGAGACAGGGCCTCGACCCCCATCTCAAAGATGGCACGGGTCTTGAGCTTCAGCTCCAGCTCCAACTCCGGCGCGCCATCCAGAAGCTCATACACCGAAACGAACTGCCTCTTGCCCTTGACCCGCATACGCCCGAGCGACCGGAAGGCGAAACTAGAGGGCTCGGCCAGCTGCTTCACCGCCTGCTCGGAGACGATGATGTCCAGGCCGAATAGCTTGGTCAAACCCTCCAGCCGCGAGGCCTGATTGACACTGTCCGAGATGACGGTCGTCTGCATCCGGCGCTCATAGCCGATGGTGCCCAGAATCAGCGGTCCCACATGGACACCTGTTCCCAGTTGGATCGGACGATAGCCCGACTGCTGTCGGTGCTCGTTGTAGAGCCGAAGAGCCCTTCGTACTTCGGCGGCAGCTCGCAGCGCGTCGTCGACCCTACGGGGGAAGAGAGCCATCACCCCGTCGCCGATGTACTGATCGATGAAGCCATGACTCTCAGCGATCACGGGCGCGACCCGCATCAGGAACGAATTGAGGAAGTTGAAGTTCTCGCGGGGAGACATCGCCTCAGAAAGCTCGGTGAAAGAACGGATGTCCGAGAAGAGGACCGACATCTCCTTCTGCACCTGATCGCCCAGCTTCACGTCGATGATGCTCTCCCGGTCCAGGTGGCGGATGAAGTCGTGCGGTACGAACCGCCCGTATGCCGAGAAGAGCCTCGACAAGTGCAGGTGGGTCTTGATCCGAGATAGCAGCTCACCCTTGGCAATCGGCTTGGTCAAGTAGTCGTTGGCCCCGCTCTCGAAACCTTCGATCAAATCCGACACCTGGTTCTTGGCGGTCAGGAGAATGACCGGAAGCTCAGAGGGGCCCAGCGTCTCGCGGATGGTCTTGAGGACCTCGTAGCCACTCAGCTTCGGCATCATTATGTCCAGGAGGATCAGATCGGGACGATAGCCTGACTTGAGAAGGTTCAGGGCCTCGACGCCGGAAGGGACGGAGCGGATTTGGTAGCTGGTGGTAGCGAGGTAGTTGGCGACGACCTGGAGGTTCACCGGCTCGTCGTCGACGACCAAGACCTCGAGGTTGGATGTGACGGGGACGACCACCTCCAGCGGCTCGGGCTGATAGACCTGCTGCTCCGGATCCGACTCCATGGCTGGCGTCTCGGGGACACGCATGGCAGGGGCGGCGCGTGGAACAACCTTGGATTGCTCGGCCGGGATGTCCGAAATGGGCAGGCTGAAGATGAACTCGGCGCCCTCTCCACGCTTCGAGCGGAGTGAGATCTGGCCCCCCTGCACTTCAACCAATTGCCGGGAGATTGCCAACCCCAACCCCGTCCCGCCGTACTCGCGGGCAATCGATGCATCGCCCTGCTGGAACGACTCGAAGATCAGGGCCTGCTTCTCATCGGGAACTCCGATGCCGGTGTCGCGCACCGAGATGAAGAGGTTGGCGCCGCGCTGCCCCGCTTCGACCGCGACGTATCCTTGCGAAGTGAACTTGACCGCATTGCCCACCAGGTTGAGCAGGATCTGCTGCAGCCGACCTTCGTCGGCCCAGACTGGCGGAACCTCCGCGGCGAGCGCGTTTCGAAGCTCCAGCCGCTTGTGATTGGCCGCAGGCCTCATCAGGGCGAGCACGGTCTCGACCACCGGGCGGATGTCGATCGAGCGGGTGGAAACGCTGAGCTCATGGTTCTTGAGCCGCGACATGTCGAGAATATCGTTCACCAGATTGGCGAGCCGTCGGCCCGAGACGCCGATCATCTCAAGATTACTCCGTTGATCGGCCGAGAGCTCTCCCGTGGCACCGTCGAGCATCGATTCAGAAAGCCCTACGATCCCGTTGAGAGGGGTTCGAAGCTCGTGCGACACATTGGCGATGAACTCATCCTTCATCCGGTCCGCGGCCTGGAGCCGCGCGGTGATCAACCGTTGAGCGGACAGTTCCTTGCGTGCGAAGTACTCGCGCTGCGCAAGGTAGTACTTGGAGACTGCGGTCACCAGCGAGCCCAGTGCTCCGGTCAGGAAGAAGAAGAACCCGGTAACGAGCTCGCCCAGGCTTGCGTGCGGCGGAGAGATCAGGAAGCCGACCAGCGCCGCGGCGAAGATGGAGAGCACCGAAGCGATGGCCCGGCGCGGAGACCACAGCGGCATCAGCCCGACACCGAAAACCACGATGGTGAAACCGACACTGTAGGCGAGGAAGTTCGCCCGCACCGTGCAGAGCATCGGCACGATGAAGACTTCGAAGGTCAGGAGCCAGAGGAAGAAGGCCTCGAGGGTGTAGCGTCGGAAACCTGGCCGGTGAACCAGCGCCACCAGTGCGGTATTCACTCCGACGATGGCCACGCGAAGTGCAAAGAACTGCAACCAGTGCTGCGGGGCCAGGAGCCAGTCAAAGAGGCTCCACGTCAGGCTCATCGGGTGGAGAAAGACCGCACTCCAGAAGAGGATCGGCAGGTTGCGGCGTCGGAGATCCTCATGAAAGGCGGCGACGTCCGCGGGCGCGGGCGTCTCGGGACGCTCGGTTGCCAGACTGTCGGATGTCACGGCACCAAGAGTAAACGTCCCTCAGGCTTCCTCCTAAGAACCCGCCACGACACAACCCTGTCCCCAAGCTTGAATCCCACCTCAGGGGTTGGGTTGCCTACATTCACGTCACCACGTTACCGCGCGTAGAGCACCACCCCCGCCACCACCGCGAACAGCAAGACGGTGAGGATCATCGCCCGGTCGGTCAGAAGGATACGCTCCGGCGAGCCGCCCAAGCCGCGGCGGTGGATTAGGAAGAGGTAACGGAAGATGCCGTAGAGCACGAAAGGCACGGTCAGCTTCAGCCGATCGCTGCCAACCTTCGCTACCGTGTCCTGTGCCACGGTGTAGAGCCCGTACGAGACCACGCAGGCCGCCGCGGCCACCGTGATCATCTGATCCAACATCGGCAGGCTGTAGTCGGCCAGGTTGGCGCGGTGGGCGTCCGCCGAGTCTTGTAGCGACGAGAGCTCGTGGCGGCGCTTGGCAAAGCCCAGAAAGACCGCCAGCAGCAACGTGCAGAGGTAGAGCCAGTTGGAGACCGGCACGTCGATCGCCACGCCTCCACCCACCACTCGGAGGACGAACCCCAGGGCGATCACTCCCACGTCCAGAACGGCCCAGCGCTTGAGGAAAAGGCTGTAGGCGATCTGCAGCGCCAGGTAGCCGCCACAGACCGCCGCGAAACGCCAGGGCAACCGAGCTTCCAGCGCCGCCGCCGCGAACCCCGCCCCCACGATCAACCCCACCGCGAAGCGTCCCCCCAACTCGCCGGTGGCGAAAGGCCGGCGCAGCTTCTCCGGATGAAGCCGGTCCCGCTCCCGGTCGATCCAATCGTTGAAGACGTAGATGCCGCCGGAAAGGAGACAGAACGCCGCCGCCGCGAACATCGCCTGCACCACCCGCTCCGGTTCGAAGAGGGTCCGCGAGAACAGCAATGGGGCGAAGACCACCCCGTTCTTGATCCACTGTCGAGGCCGCAGTGCCGCCAGCGCTGCGCTCCACTTGGAACGGACCTCGCTCACCGCCCGCGCCCGGGTGCGGCAAGATCGCTCCGCTGGCAGCCGCGCCCAATCCCGTAGTAGGTAAAGCCGTGCGCCCGGAGCCGCGTTGGGTCGTAGACGTTGCGCCCATCAAAGATTACCGGGCCCTTCATCAGCCCACGCATCCGATCGAAGTCGGGGTGGCGAAACTCGTTCCACTCAGTCACCAGGAAAAGCGCGTCGGCGCCGGACAGGGCGTGGTAAGGGGTGGCGCCGTACTGAATCCGGTCGCCGAACCTCCGTCGCGCCACTTCCACGGCCGCAGGATCATGGCACTGGACCCGCGCCCCCTTCCCCAGCAATCCTTCGATTAAGTGCACCGAGGGTGCCTCGCGCATGTCGTCGGTCTTGGGCTTGAAGGAGAGGCCCCAGACCGCGAAGGTCCGGTCCGCCAGATCGCCGAAGTGTTTGATCGCCTGCTCCAACAGCAACCGCTTCTGGCGATCGTTGATCCGCTCCACCGCCCGCAGGAGGTCGCTCTCGAGCCCACACTCTCGAGCCAGCGCCCCCAACGCCTTCACGTCCTTGGGGAAACAGGAGCCGCCGTACCCCACGCCGGGGAACAGGAAGGGGTAGCCGATTCGACGGTCCGCTCCCATCCCTTTGCGCACGGAATCGATGTCCGCGCCGAGCTTGTCGCAGAGCGCGGCGACGTCATTCATGAAGGAGATGCGGGTGGCCAGCATCGCGTTGGCGGCGTACTTGGTCAGCTCCGCCGACCGGGTGTCCATGTAGAGGATTGGGTTCTCGGTCCGAACGAAGGGAGCGTACAGATCGCCCATCAGCGCCATGGCCCGGGGTGAGTCGGTCCCCACCACCACCCGATCCGGCTTGAGAAAGTCCTCCAGGGCGGCGCCCTCTTTCAAGAACTCCGGATTGGAGACGACGTCGCACGGCACCGCGGTCACCTCGGAGATCGCGCTGCGCACCCGCTCGGCCGTCCCCACCGGGACCGTGCTCTTGTCCACCACCACGGTATACTGGCGCAGGCACCGTCCCACCGCCTGCGCCGCCCTGAGAACGTGCTGAAGGTCCGCGTCGCCACTCTCCCCTTCGGGAGTGCCCACGGCGATGAAGACCACCTGCGCGTCGGGAACCGCCTCTTCAACCCGCTGGGTAAACAGCAGCCGGCCCTCGCGCGCGTTCTTACGGACCAGGTCCCCCAGCCCGGGCTCATAGATGGGCAGCCGTCCCGACCGCAGCGCCCCGATCTTCGAGGAGTCCTGATCCACGCAGACCACGTCGTTCCCGGTGTCGGCGAAGCAGGTGCCCACCACCAGGCCCACGTAGCCAGTTCCGACAATCGCGATTTTCATTGCCCGCGAGTTTCCATCAGCCTGCGGCGGAGAGCAGCTTTCTTAAGCGACCCAACCCTCTTGTCCTCCGCATCGCTCCGGAGCTCTCCAGCGCGCTGACCGGCTCCACCACCCAGCGATTGAGCAACGTGCGGGTAGCGGCCCGCAGGGGAGGTGTGGCGCGGGTGGCCGCGCCAGTCACATGCGGGAAGAGCCGCTGGACCACCGCCAGCGCGACATAGAGGGCTCGCTCCAACCGCGAAGCCCGCGCTATCTCCAAGACTGCCTGGAAATCGACCTCGCGCGAGTAGGGGCCGCCGGTGGCGGGTGCGCCCAGGAGCAACTCCCTGAAGTCGACCCAGGCGATGGCCGGAGCCTCGTAGCCGCGGCGGGCGAGCTGGAGGGCCGCGCAGAGCATCGCGTCCTCCAGGTCGAGGCGGAAGACCGACGGGCCGTAGACCCTCATCGGAAGCGCCCGTTCCATCGCGCCGGCCCAGAGCCGGGAAGTGGACTCTCCGGCGCGATAGGGGCTGAGGATCAGCGTGGCGTGGCCGTCCGAGAGGAGCCGGTCGCCGGGCGCCAGCTCCCGTTCGCCGACCTCCAGCGCCTCGGCGGGGAGGGGCTTGAGCTCGAACTGCTTCAAGTAGCCGCATAAGCCCTCCAGGTCTGCCGCCGCGACCTCCAGCTCGATCTCACTTACGGGCCGGAAGCCGACATGGGGGTAGAGCACCTCTGCGTAGGAAGCCGCGCCGGTCAACAGCAGCTTCCGCCCTTGAAGCTCACTGAGCGACCGCTTCAACCCGACCAGCTTCATTACGTTGTCGTTGACCGAGCCCTGGTAGACCGAGAGCAGCCGTTCGCGGGCCCAGTCCGGAGCGCCCGCACCCGCCAGGCGATACTCGAGATTGTAGGCGGCGAGCGGCGCCACTCCTTGGGCTATCGCCCAATCGACGAACGGCTTCCACGGCGCGTCCGCCAGCGATTGCCGTACTGGCTCGAGAGAGGACAAGACGCGAAAGGTATCGAGCAGCGGGAGGGTCATGGCGGTCCGGTGAAGATGGCCCTTAGCGGGATTCGCGCCTCCCTGTCGAACTCAACTGTGTTAGGGCAAAAGGGCAATGGACTCGGACGAAGCGCTCGCCACCCTGCTCCAGATGGAGGAGGCGCCGCACTACAACGCCTGGTTGGGCCGCAAGTTCCGCCCCTACCTCGGCAGGCGGGTGCTGGAGATCGGCGCGGGCATCGGCACGGTGACCGAGCAGATCGCCGAAGGTCGCGAGCTGCTGATCGCGATGGAGGTCGAGCCCCGTTACGTGGACCGACTCTCCCGCCGCTTCGCCGACAGGCCGAGTGTCCGCCCCTACCTGAGCGACGTGAGCACCGCCGCCTGGGATGCGCTCTCCGGCGAAGGGCTCGACTCAGTGGTGCTCTCCAACGTGCTGGAGCATATCGAGGATGACGCGCGAGCGGTGCGGAGCTTCCGCCAGGTGCTTCCGCCCGAGGGCCGTCTGGTGGTGTTCGTCCCGGCGCTTCCCTTTCTGATGGGCTCGTTGGACGAAGCGGTGGGACACCATCGCCGCTACACCCCCACCACACTCCGCGCGGTGCTGGAGAACAACGGCTTCCGGATAGAGCGGCTGGAGTGGATGAACCTGGTGGGCATTCCCGGCTGGTTCCTGAACGGCCGGCTGTTCAAGCGTCGGAGCCTTCCGCCGCTTCAGCTCAGGCTCTATGACCGGGTGGCGCCTCTTCTGGCGGCGGTCGAGTCGCGCGTCGGCGTGCCGGTCGGCATGAGCCTGCTGGCGGTGG
>JBGTHI010000037.1:0-1747 GCA_041746295.1 Myxococcaceae bacterium | reverse complement strand
CCTTGGGAAGGCCCCGCGCGCGGGCGCTGCTGGAAGCGGCGCTTTCAGGCGACGCCCACCGGTTGGACATCGCCGCCCTAGCGGTGGCCTGTCTCGAGTACCCCGAGCTGCTGCTGGAGGAGACCCTGGGGCGGCTCGATGGCCTGGCGGAGCGGGTGCGGCACTCGCTTCCCCTAGCTCCGGACGGAGGCAACAGCCCCACCGACGCAGCCTATGCCTTGAGCCAGGTGCTCGCACACGAGGAGGGCTTCGGCGGAGATCATGGTCTCTTCAACTTTCCGGAGGGGAGCTTCCTGAACCGCGTTCTGGACCAAAAGGTCGGACTGCCGATCACTCTCTCCGTGGTCTATCTCGAGGTGGCCCGGCGGGCGGGAATCGAGATGTATGGCGTGGGAATGCCCGGCCACTTCCTGGTGGGGTTAGGCGAAGGCCAGGACCGAATCACCTTGGATCCGTTTCACGGTGGCGCGCTGCTCACCGAGCAGGGCTGCCGGCAGCTGATGCGCGACACGGTCCCGCGGCTCGAGTTTCACCGCCGCATGTTGGACCCCACTCCGCCCCGTGCGATTGCCTACCGGATGCTGACCAATCTCAAGCGCGCCTATCTCCAGCGCAAAGATTTCCCGCGGGCGCTGCGGGTGGTGGATCTGATGCTGCGGCTGGTGCCAGATCACCCGGGCGAGCTGCGCAGCCGCGCCTCCCTCCTCTGCCAGGTAGGAGCCTTCCGCGCGGCGCTGAAGGACGTTGAGCGCTGCCTGGCATTGACCCCCGAAGCGATAGATCGCCGGATGTTGGAGATGACCGCCCGTGCCCTTCGGGAGCGGATCAACCTCCTGAACTGATATGGAAGAAGACTTGGCCGACGGACCCCGACCATGGAAGCGGGTCGAGCTGCAGCGCTCGATCGACTTTGGAATCTTTAAGGTCAACGAATACCGCGCGGCCGACCCGCGCAATGGCGCCGTGCACTCGCGGGTCCATCTGGACGTGCGCGACACCGTCTCGGTGCTGGCCCTCACCCCAGACAACCAGGCGGTGATGGTGAGGCAGTTCCGCTTCGGCATCGAGAGTAACACCCTGGAGCTTCCGGCGGGGCTGATCGAGCCCGGAGAGAATCCGGAGCTGGCCGCCGCACGCGAGCTGGAAGAGGAGACAGGCTATCAGTCGGAGCGGATGATCCCGCTCGGCTGGTTCCACCCGAACCCGGCCTGGCAAAACAACAAGCAGTACGTTTTTCTGGGCGAAAGCTGCCGCAAGCTTCACGACGGTAGACAAGACGAGGGCGAGGACATCCAGGTGGAGCTGTACCCCCGGGACCATCTCTCAAAGCTGGTCGCCTCGGGGGAGATCACCCACTCGGCGGTGATGACGGTGCTCTACCTGACCCAGCTGCGAAAGCCTTAGGGGGAGTCCAAAAGCTGCTGCAGCGCCTTGAAGTAGATCAGCCGGCTCTTCAGCGACTCACGATCCTCCGGCGCCTCCTCGAATCCCTGTCGCAGATCCGCCGGCGCGATCTCCAGCTCGCTGGCGGCCTGCTCCACCACCTGATCCCACTCGGCCGGCTCCAGGGAGATCTTCTGGCTCTCGATAAAGCCGTTGAGCAACAGGGTGAAGGCCAGCCGCCGCCGCGCCCCTTCCCTCAGAGTGGGGTGCTCCAGCCAGGCGCGCATCGCCGCGGTCCGCGCATCGGGATCCAGATCGGCGGCCTGCAGCAGCTTGCCCTCGGTCTCGCGCCACTGGGCTTGCA
>JBGTHI010000036.1:0-5554 GCA_041746295.1 Myxococcaceae bacterium | reverse complement strand
CGCAAGACGGCCGTCTCCCACCGGCTCAATCTGCCGGGCAAGCTGGCCGACTGCTCGTCAACCCGACCCGACGAGAGCGAGTTGTTCATTGTAGAAGGCGATTCGGCAGGTGGCACCGCCAAGCAGGGACGCGATCGGAGGAACCAGGCGATCCTCCCCCTGCGTGGCAAGGTGCTCAACGCCGAGCAGGCCTCCACCGACAAGGTGACCGGCAACAAGGAGCTTCAGGACATCGTCAGCGCACTGGGCTGCGGGATCGGCCGGGACGTGGATCTGACCAAGCTGCGCTATGGCAAAGTCTTCCTCCTGATGGACGCCGACTCCGACGGCCATCACATCGCCACGCTGCTCCTGACCTTCTTCTACCGCCATCTACGACCGCTGATCGCCAGCGGCTGCGTGCATATTGCCCAGCCGCCCCTCTACCGGATCGACATCGGCAAGGAGACCTACTGGGCGCTGGATGACGACCACCGTGACCGGATTGTGAAGGAGCGGGCGAAGGGAAATGCCAAGCCCAGCATCATGCGGTTCAAGGGACTGGGGGAGATGACCGCGGACGAGCTGAAGCAGACCACGCTCAACCCCAAGAGCCGCTTGAGCCTCCGGGTCGCGATCGAGAACGAGCTGGAGACCGACCGGGTGATCAACGACCTGCTTGGCAAGGATGTGGGCGCGCGCTTCAAGCTCATCATGGAGCGCTCCGGCGAAGTGGAAGAGCTGGACGTCTAGCTGGAGGGTCTCAGCTCCTCGTTACGGTAGCGGACCCCCGCTGCTCGGCTGCGCTGCCGGAAGGCTTCGAGGTCGAGCCGCGAGGCTTCGCGGAAGCCATCCGGGTCCTCCTCGAAGAGGGCGCGGATGTGGTTCGGTGCAGTCCCCCGGCGTCCGGCTCGAGCCGAGTTGCGCGACTCCTGGTACGCGTCGAAGACGCTGCGGGAGAGGCTCCCCGGTCGCAGGGAGAACTGGAGCAGGGGCCGCTCTGCCACCTGATTCCATGCCTCCTCACCGCCGGGTTGTGCCCTCAGCTCCAGCACGCTCCTTGCTCCCGAAGAGGCGAGGATGTCCACGACTGCGATCGGGCCTCCCCAGGCCTCTCCCCAGTTGAATGTGCAGGCCAAGGGAACTTCGTAGTCGGGATGGTTGGCTTTGAGCTGGAGCTGGTTCTCGGGAGATAGATGGATGAATGGTGACAGAGGCACCCGCTGGGGCTCCCAGGAGTCTCCGATAGTCTGCTGCCGAGAGGGCCTGCCCAAAGATCAGCTCCGAGGCCTGATCGACCTGTTCAGGGTGGCGAGCTTCGAAGCGGGTACCGTCTGCGAGCACCACCGACGCTGCCATCGCTGGCGCACTTCCGCGTCTGGTCTCGGGCTCCCCCCTCCGGCGATTTCCGCGCTTTGCCGCTCCCTGCCGCTTTCCCTCGAGTCGAGCATGCGGCTCCGTAGTCGGAAGCCTGGTCGACTGGAAGGAAGGATCGAAGCTTCTGGGAAGGGGCAACATCGCGCGCGCACCGTACAACCTCTCGGGTGCTTGGGAGGAGTCCCCCGGGAGGCCTCGAGAATTCCTGGGGAAGCTCTTCCTAGCGACCTCGAAAGGTGAGCGTAGTTGCACCGAGAATTGATGCGGGAGGGATGAGATGAGCTCGCAAGCAATGTACGTCCGGACGCTCGCGCTCGGGCCGATGAAGAACTTCGTCTACCTGGTGGGTGCCGCCGATGCGTCTGACGTCGCGGTGATCGATCCCGCCTGGGACGTTCCTGCGATCCTCACCGTGGCCTTTGAAGACGGCAAGCGGGTCAGCTGCGCGATCGCCACCCACGGCCACGGAGACCACATCAACGGGCTGCCGGAGCTCCTGGCGGGCGGTGAGCTGCCGGTCTATGCGCAGGCGCTGGAGGTCGAGGTGACGCCAGCGCTTCAAGAGATAGGGCGTGCCCTGCGTCCGCTGGAGCCGGGGGCGTTCATCGAGGTTGGCCCCCTCCGGCTCCAGGCACTCCACGCTCCCGGCCATACCCCGGGTGCGCAGTGCCTCCACTGCGGCGACAGCCTCTTCACCGGCGATGTCCTGTTCGTGAACGGCTGTGGCCGCTGTGACTTTCCCCGGGGCAGCCCGACGGACATGTATCGGACGCTGACTCGGGTCCTGAGCGGGCTCCCCGCCGAGACCCAGGTCTACCCCGGCCACGACTACGGCGACGTCCCGGTTTCCACCCTGGGTCGTGAGCGCGAGCGGAATCCATATCTGAGATTCGAAGACGAGGCCTCCTTCGTGGCCTATCGGATGCGGCCGAGGACGTGACCCGCGCTTCAGGCGGGCCTAGAGTCGTAGCCCTTGGCGAATCCATGAGCGACGCACCTCCGCCTCCTCTCCCCAAGTTTGCGCCCGATGAACGGGTCTGCGGCAACTGCAAGCTATGGCAGGCGCACTCGGTGGATGCGCGAGGTTGGGTGGGGGCGTGCAGACTTCAGACGAATCGGGGTCTGTTCCCGCCGAGTGCGCCGATCTGCAACATGTTCGTGGCGCGTGGATCGGTAGCGGTGCGACCGTTGGTGGAGTCCGCCAAACCGCAGCGGGCCATCAGGAGCGTGGCGCCGGTGGTGATTCGAAGGCGGCCCGAAGGGATCCGGGTCGCTCAAACGGAGCTGGGAGAGGAGTGGGAGATGACGCGGGAAGAGCTGATCGAGATCTTTCGGGAGGCGGCGGGAGAGAGCGCACCTCCGCCGATGGCGCCCAGGTGGGAGGGGGGAACGATCCAGATGGTTCCCGGTGGGCCGGGCCTGCAGTCCAAGGAGCTGCCGATCGACAGCCTGTTCCACAAGGTGGTGATGGTGCGCGACCGGCTCCGCGTCCTGGAACAGAAGCTCAACGCGCACCCCAAGCTTTCAGACGCGGAGAAGGTAGAGATGCAGCACTACGTCACCCGCATCTACGGCTCACTCACCAGCTTCAATCTCCTGTTCCGGGAGAAAAGCGACCAGTTCGTCGGGGCAAAGTCCGACGACGGCTAACGCTTCGCGGGAACTGGTGGAATCCAACGCCAGCTCTTGGCGCCAATTTCCACCAGTTCAACTGTTCTGCGATAGGGCGCGGAGGAACGCTTCGAAGCGATCGAGATCGCTCTCCACGAGGCTCAAGGAAGAAAGCCAATCCCCGGCGACCTGCCACACGCGCTCCGCTTTGAGAAACCTGGCATAGGCGTGGTGAAGAAAATGGCGGAAGCGGCGTAGCTCATCGGCGGCGCGCAGTGCTTCGAGGCTCAGCACCGCAGGTCGAACCCCTTCGATCTCTAGGGTAGAGTTCTCCAGAAGCGCTTTGTGCCAGTCCTCCCCCTTGGGGCGGCTCCCCTCCAGCGTATGAACAACGCGGTCGAGGATCGATTCGAGGGCGGTGTAGGACCAGTCCAGCGCGAGGGCCAGGGCGGTCGCCTTTTCGTGTGGGATGGGCAGTGGTCCGATTCGATATCGTTCCAGATCGGCACGCTGTGCCTGGAGCGCTGTGCGATCGGCTCGAATCTCCGCTAGGAGCCGCTTGATGGCGATTGCTCCTGCTTCATTAGGGCTCATCGAGAAGACGTCCCTCCAAGTGGATGCGTTCGACCAGAGCCTGGGGTGCTTCCTCGGCGCGCACCAGATCCACTGGGAAGGGAGAGAGCGTTTCAACGGCCCGTACCGCGCGATCCTCCTCATGAGCCGGAAGCCCTGCCACCAGTAAGTCCAGGTCGGAGCGCTCGTGCACTTCACCCCAAGCCACGGAACCGAAGAGCCAGACCTGCCGAGCGCCGTACTCGGTCATAAGAAGGCGCGCGGCTGCGCCGGCCACTTGAATCAACGCCTCCCGGCGCTCGGCGTTGTATGCCTGACGGTCGCGCCAGCGCTTGAGCTGAGTCTCCGCGGCCCTTTCGATCTGTGCTGGGGTCCAAGCCTGGGGCGGATGCATGGGGGTGATGCTAAAGAGCCCGAACAGCGGAGGCAAGGTCTCAAGAGCTGTCGATAAATCGGCCCAACTCCTCACGTACATCTTGGTACGCTCCGGGGTCGGGGCCCACCGCTTCCTCGACCTCGCCCTTGCTCGCTCGATTTATCGACAGCTCTTCACTCCCCGTCGTCCTGCCGGGTGAGTCCCCAATCCTTTAGCCGCTTGAAGAGGGTGGAGCGGGCCACGCCCAGCTCCCGGGCCACCCGCTCTCGGTTGTTGTTGAACCGCTTGAGAGCCGATTCGACAATCTGCCGCTCGAGCTTCTCCAACATCTGCTCCAGCGTAATTCCCGGGACGAACTCCGGCGTTGCCGGCGCCGCCTCCGAAGCGGCCACCTGGGAGCTCTGCGAGCTTTGCGGGCTCTGCGGGCTCTGATCGAAGGTAAGGTCGGACGCATCAATGACCGGCCCCCGGCGCAGGAGCAGCGCGCGGTGCACCACATTCCGCAGCTCCCGGACGTTTCCCGGCCAGCCGTGGGCCTGAAGCCGCCCCACCGCGGCCGGCGTGAGCTTGATGCTCTGGCCGCGCGGTGCGAAGGCCCTCAGGAAATGGTCGACGAGCATCGCTACATCGCCGCGGCGGCTTCGCAAGGGAGGCAGGTGCAGCGGTACCACGCAGAGCCGGTAGTAGAGATCTTCCCGGAAGCGGCCTTCCTTGGCCATGGCCAGCAGATCTCGATGGGTGGCCGCGACGATCCGCGCATCGACCCTCACCGGCCGGGCGGCGCCCACCCGCTTGATCTCGCCGGACTCCAGGGCGCGCAGCAGCTTGGCCTGCAGGTCGAGCGGAAGCTCGCCGATCTCATCCAGGAAGAGGGTGCCGCCATCCGCCTCCTCGAAGGCACCCTTACGGGCGTTGATTGCGCCGGTGAAGGCGCCCTTCTCGTGGCCGAAGAGCTCGCTCTCGATCAGGTCCTTAGAGATGGCGGCGCAGTTGACCGGGATGAACGAGCCGGAAGATCGAGCGCTCCGCCTGTGCAGCGCCTGCGCCACCAGCTCCTTGCCGGTGCCCGACTCTCCGAAGATCGCGACCGCGGCCGAAGAAGGGGCCACCCGCTCGATCAGCTCCGCCAAGGTCCGTATCGACGGATCGCGGCCGAGGATGCCCTCGAACACCGTGTCCGCGGTGCTAACGGCCGAAGAGGGCTGGGCCGCGCTGGCGGCGGGGATCATCTCGATCGTCAGCTCCACCTCGCCCAACCGCAGGGTCGTTCCGGAAGGTACCTCCGCGTCGTGAATGCGCGCGGTGCCCAAGAACGTCCCGTTGGTGGAGCCGAGGTCCTGGATCCGGAAGATGGCGCCGCGCCGGGTGATGCGCACGTGCTTGCCGGAGACGAAGCGATCCTCCAGCCGCAGGAAATTGGAGCCGTCCTGTCCCACGGTCAGGAGATCTCCCCGGAACGGATGCAACGACTCCGAGTCGCCGCGCCGCACCCGTGCCCGTGCGCCGGCGGCTCGCGGAGTCTCCTCGGGCGCCTTGACCTCGGTCCTCGTGCTCCCCACTTCAGTCGCAACGTCGGCGCTCTCTTCAGAGCGGTCC
The DNA here is from genome assembly GCA_041746295.1 of Myxococcaceae bacterium. Lineage (GTDB taxonomy): Bacteria > Myxococcota > Myxococcia > Myxococcales > Myxococcaceae > JBGTHI01. Next base: position 42 of record JBGTHI010000036.1, on the reverse strand, counting down.
GAGAGCTGAGCACGCTCCCGGTAGATCGCGCGCCACTGACCC
>JBGTHI010000035.1:0-1584 GCA_041746295.1 Myxococcaceae bacterium | reverse complement strand
CGGTCCATCGCCGAGAAGACCGAGCGCGAACCAGCCGGTCCGAGCGGGAGCGCCGCAAGCGAGCGAAGCTCCTCGGAGGTGGCCTTGCGCTGGCGTTGGCGCTGGGTGCAGCGGCCTTCGCCTTGTTGCCCGGGTCGGTGCCGCTGGATGTCGTCACCGTCGCCCGGGGCACGATGGCGTTAACGATCCAGGAGACTGGGGTCACTCGCGTGCGAAATCTTCACCTCGTCTCCAGTCCGGCGACGGGCGGTGTCGCCTGGCGCAGGCTCGAGGTCGGTGACGCGGTGAGGAAGGGCCAGGTGATGGCGGTGGTCTCCTCGAAAACTTCGCCGTTGCGGGCCGCACGTTTACGTGCGGAGGCGAAGCGGTGGATGACGGTTGCGTCCTCGGCTGAGCGGCAAGCCGCGGCGCGGATGAACGGCGCCTGGCAGACGCTCCACGATGCTCGACGCCACTATGCCCATCAATTGATGCTGCGCGGGCGGGAGAATGACGCCAATGCCGCGCTCGAGACGGCGAAACTGGTCGCGCGCTTGAGACGTAAAGACCTGCAGGTCGCGGTCTCGGGAGCGCGGATTGCGCGCGAGGAGCGGCGGCGGCTGCAGGCGCTTCTGCGCCGGGAGTGGGGTCGAGGCGCCGCGCATAGAGTCATCAAAATTCGAGCGCCCATCGACGGGACGGTACTCAAGGCGGCGGAGCAGAGCGCGCACGTGGTTGTCGCGGGGGCGCCACTTTACGAGGTCGGGGATCTGGAGAACCTCGAGGCGGTGACCGACATTCCGAGCCAAGACGCGGTTCGACTCAAACCAGGGAAACCGGTCATGATGGAGCGCTGGGAAGGGGCCTCGCCGGTGGCCGGACACGTGCGACGAGTGGAGCCGGTGGCCTTCACCCATCTATCGGCCTCGGGGCGGGCGGAGCAGAGGGTGCATGTCGTGATCGCTCTCGACCCTCGCGGTCCGTCGGCTCAGCGATTGGGACACGGGTACCGGGTGAATGCAAAGATCCGCGTCTGGGAGAAGCAAGACGTCTTGGCAGTGCCGATCAGCGCGCTCTTCCGCAAGGATGAGGGCTGGGCGGTCTACCGCGTTGACGGAAGGAGAGTCTCGATTCAGCCGGTGGAGCTTGGCGAGCGGACCTCCGACTCGGCTCAGGTCGTCTCGGGCCTGGCTCCGGGAGTCAAGGTGGTTGCTTCTCCGAGTGACAAGCTTCGTCCCGGCACCCGAGTCAAGATTCGCTAGACTATAGTTGGACTGTGCGAGTTCCGCACTTCGCGCGTCACCTTTTCCATCTGATCGCGGGGCGTGGCCGGGGATTGTGTCTGCAGAAGGCCCAGCAAGGCCCGCGAATGTTCAGGCATGTCGAAGTCGAGATAGCTGAGAATCTGCCCGAACTTCATAGGCAACCCCTTGAGATCGCCGAGCTGGCGCACTACCGATTCAATTGGGTGCAGATCTCTGTTTTGTAGCCAAATCAAGCAGCCTCCTTCAGCTTGGCGGCGTGGGGTCGCATGGGGAGAGGTTGCGGGGGCAGCTTGACGAGTTTGGTGGAGAGGTAGGTTTCAAAGTCGTGCCACAGGCGATT
>JBGTHI010000034.1:0-2051 GCA_041746295.1 Myxococcaceae bacterium | reverse complement strand
TCAATCGAGGAGTTCAACGCCCAGGCCGGCGGCATGCGGGTGTGGCTGATGGCGCTCGCACGGACCAGACTCTCAGAGCGCCCGGAGAACGAGTACGCCGGAGCTCGCGCCCCCGGGCAGGCTGAACCTGCAGATCATGGTGGCGGTTTCACCCTCACCCCAATCCCTCCGCCCCCGTCTCTCCCCACCAACTCCGGCGGCGTCGACGTTCCGGCCCCATCTGACGTCAGCGTCGTTGATTGGGCCAACGACGGGCCACGCCTCAGCGCGGGAGTGGACTCTATGAGCGAGGAACTCCGCGAAGTGCTCTGGCTCTGGGCGATGGAGGGGATGAACTACCGCGAGATCGGCGAGGTCCTTTTGGTGCCGCTGGAAACAGCGATGAACCGCCTTCATCGGGCGAGGACCCGGGCGACGCGCTTTGTGGTCACGGACGCCTTTGCCAGCGGGGGTTGCGAGCGCACCCCTTCAACAGCCACTTCATAGTTCCGGCCTTCCCATCGTCCACCCTCCGTCCAGAAGAAGGTAAACCGGACTGGGGCTCGCTGCTCCGGGGGAACAGGGATGTCCACGTACGAATGGCCGGTCCCGATGGCGGTGCTGTCCATGTCATGTGGCGGGTTCCATTCGCCGCTCGTCCAGCGCAATCGGAACGGCGACGCAGCCTGGATCCGCAGAACTCCCCCGGCTGGTATCGAGCGAACCTGGCGGTTGAACTTCCAGACCTCAAGGGGCGCGGAGTTGGCACGGGAGCGGTTGCAGTAGCGGTCGGCAACCTCCGAGATCAGGTCGAAAACGTGGCCGTCCGCCGCGGAGCGTACGAGCTTGATGTACTCGGCGTGGGCCCAGCAGAGGGGCATGGCGCCCCCGGTAGGGCGACCAAGGTACCGGTGGGAGCCGGGAAGATCCGGCAGCGCCCAGACCTGCTCGGGCAGAAGTCGTGTAGTGGTCGCGAAGTTCTCCATTGTCCGGAGGTAGACCGCGGCATCTCGCCCGGCGGCCAGCTCGTAATGCCCGCGCTCGCCGGTAAGCAGGGGCCAGGCGTGCCCGTACCCCCAGCCCTGGTAGGGACGACCGTCTTCTCGCTGACCGTACCCGTCGTGGTTGTATCGTCGCCAGCACGGACCGAAGGGCGTGTCCACCTTGAGCACCGCGTCCACCACACGCAGAGAATCCTCGATCAGCGCATCGCCCGGCCTGCGGATGCCGTAGCGCACCAGCTCAAGGAAGCCCGCATCCACGATCTCCCGACTGGGAAACGCGGTGGGCGCGCCGGGCGGCTGGTTCCGCAGGTGAAGTACACCGTTGTTGCCATCCTCATCCGGCTGGACTTCGCTCGCATCCACGGGATGGATGCGCACGAAGTGGCGGCGGATGCCCGGGACGAGCGATCCCTCGGTGGTTACGGTCCACGCCTCGATATGGGACTCCAGGAAGTCGGCGTACTCCTCAAAGTACGCCGCGGTGGCCTCGTGCCCTCGCTCCCGGGCGAACGCCGCGGCGCAGACCATCGCGGCGATGTGCGCTGCCAGGGTCGATGGTGAGTATCCGCTATTCTCCTCCCATCGCTCTTGCGGTGTCGCCGGGCCCTTTTCGATGAGGTATCCAGCGGCCTTGAGTACCATTGGGTAGGGGTCAAACTGCTGGAGCGCCCCGGCGTCGTGCAAGCGGCGGGCGAGGAGGATCGGAAAGGCGGTTTGATCGAGTTGGACGGCGCCCCAATGGGGCCGGCCGTCGATCCAGAAGTTCTGAGCGAATCCCCCATCCTCCCGTTGGCCGCTGGCCACGTAGACGAGGGCGCGGAACGGGGCCTGCGTGCTGCCCGCCGCGAGAAGGCCGGTGGCGCTCTGGCACATGTCCCGCGGCCAGACGAGGTGATACCCGCCCACCTCGTCGTCGTTCATGGCTTCGCCCCACGGGATGCTCAGCGACGCGATCAAAGCTCCGTTGTACGTTTTGTCCTCGTGGGCAAGAAGTATGCTCTGGCTGGCGTGGTAAAGATCGCCCTTATCTTGCGTTGTATCTCTGCTCGCCGGCCGCGCGCTCTTGAA
>JBGTHI010000033.1:0-2511 GCA_041746295.1 Myxococcaceae bacterium | reverse complement strand
GGCGCACGCGCTGGGGCTGGATGGGGGCGAGCTCGCTCCGGGCAGGCCTGCCGACTTCTTTACGATCGACCTAGGCCACCCGTCCGTTGCCGGAGCCGGGGCGGGATCCCGACCGGAGAGCCTGCTGGCGGAGCTGGTCTTCGGGGCCAACGCAGCGACCGTCCGAGACGTCGTGGTAGATGGAAGATGGTGGGTGCGCGACGGTAGGCACCCGGAAGCTGACCGTATTGGCCGCGACTACGCGGCGCTGAATCAAACCCTGAGGAGCCGATGACCCAAAAGCCGGAAGAGCTGTTGTCGCTGGCCCGCCGCTGGTTGAGCTGCTTCGAGGTGAAAGATCTGGAGACGCTCGTTTCACTCTACGCCGAGAACGCGCGCCATACCTCACCCAAGATCCAGGCGCTGCGACCGGAGTTGGGAGGCTTCATCGCCGGGCGGGAGGCTCTGCGCGCCTGGTGGTCGGACGCATTCAAGCGGCTGCCCAACCTCCGGTACGTGGAGAAGACCCTCACCGCCGACGGCTCGCGGGTCTTCCTGGAGTATTTGAGGGTGGTTCCTGGAGAGCTGGACCTCGCGGTGGCGGAGGTGCTGGAGGTAGAGGGCGGTCTGATCCAGGTGAGCCGGGTGTACCATGGCTGAGCTTTCAGGTGGGGAGATCGATCTCCATCGGCTGCTGCAGGGCATGAAGCCGGAGCTGGACCCGCGCGAGTGGGTCTTCTGCACGGTCCCCACGATCCAAACCGAGCGTGCGCTGGGCGAGGCGATCGGGATGTTCCGCGAGGCGGAAGGCACCACACTGATTCTGGAGCGGATCCGCGCCGAGCGGTTGGGTCTGCCGTACTCCGGAATCTGGTCGAAGGTGACGCTCACCGTCCACTCCTCCCTCGACGCGATCGGCTTCCTGGCGGTTATCACCTCGCGGCTGGCGGCCGCCGGCATTAGCGTGAACGCCATCTCCGCTTACTACCATGACCATCTGTTCGTCCCGCTCTACCAACGCCAGCGGGCGATGACCGAGCTCGACGCTCTGAGCCGCAAAGCCTAGATATGATCCATGACACCTCCCATCCTTGGGGAAACGGCGTATCCATTCCTGGAGCCGGACAAGCGAGCGACCGCTATCAAGCACGCATTGGATTCCTTGGGCAGCCTCACCCGGTTGTAGTCCGACTCGTCCTGCACGTTGGCCTTGATCTGACTCTGGGCCGTTTCCACGAGTGAATCGAGCTGCGCCTCGGTGAGCTGGGATACCCGGGTAAATGGGTCCACCTTGCAGGCGAAGAGGATCTCCGACTTGAAGGCGTTTCCGATGCCCGCCATCACCCGCTGGTTCAGAAGCACCACGCCGATCTCGGAATCGCCGCGCTCGTGCATCCTGCGCTTGGCCTCCTCCGGGTCGAAACCTTCTTTGAGCAGATCGGGACCGATCGCACGAATGTCCTGCCGTCGCTCGAGCCCTCGCCCGGTGTGGAGCTCCGCCACCGGGACGTCGAACCCGACCGCCACGAAGTCCGAGGTTTCCAGGATGATCCGCGCGGCTCGTCGCGGCGCGCGCCAGCTCTCTCCCGGCCGATAGATATGCCAGGAGCCGTTCATCCGCATGTGCGTGCGCAGCACCAGATCGCCCGAAAAACGCATCACCAGATTTTTCCCCACCGCCGAGACCGACTCGATCCGCCGGCCCTTGAGCGGGGCATCATCATCCACCCGCGCCAGCTGCGCATAGCCGGTCTCGAAGCGGGTGACCTCCTTGCCAGCGAGCGCCTTGTTCAGCGTTCGCGCGGCGCGGAAGATGGTATCGCCCTCAGGCATTGGGCCCCTCCGGCTCGGCTGCCTCCGCCGCCGGGCCGCCCGACCAGCCGCGCCTCAGCAAAAAGCCGACCGACGAGGGCGTGAAGCGCGCCTCCACCAGGTGCATCGCCATGAAGTGCTCTTGCGTTGGGACGCCATCCACCTCGGCAATCAGGAGCCCGTCGTGCTTGCTCCCGGGCCGCCGCCCCAACTCCGCCAGCTTGAAGGCGATGCATCGCGCATAGCCACTCCTTTCCGGCTCGTCCTCCGGCAAAAAGGTGAGGAGCTGCCGCCCACCCTTTCGCAGATAGGCTGCGGGGGCCCCGTTGACCAGAATCACGTAGGCCCCCACCGATCGCGAGGGGCCGGACCGCCCACCTCCGTCTCCGAGCTTGGGCCAGGGAAGGAGCGCGCCATAGGGATTGGCCGGATCGGTCGCTGCGACCGCGACCACCTCCAGCCGCTCGGGTGGATCGCGCAAGGACCTCAAGAGGTCCAGCGCCGTGGGGAGCGCGAACTGCATCGCGCCCACACCGCTGACAAAGTAGCCGCGCCGGATCCGTCCCGCCTCCTCCAGCACCTTGAAGACATCGTAGACGGCGCTAAAGCCTCCCGGCACCGACTCGGCTGCCCCCACCTCCCGGGTGACCAACCCGTAGCGGGTCAAAAGCTGCTGCGCATAGGCCGCACCCCACTCGGTGGCGCTGCCCCGCTCGCCCC
>JBGTHI010000032.1:0-26813 GCA_041746295.1 Myxococcaceae bacterium | reverse complement strand
GGCTCCGCGACCTCGCGCAGCGGGCTGGGGTGCAGGCTGTGCGGGCTGTGAAAGAAGAGCGCCAGCTCTACGATAGCCTCCAGTCCCTCTGCGCGCGTCCCCGATCTTCTGTTGCGCAGGGCACAATCCTTCGGGATCGTGTCTTCGATCTGGAGGTTCTGCAGGCGGAAGGATCCGGCAGCTCTCGATTCGAGGTCCTGCTGGGCGGACCGTTGGCGGTGGACCTGGCCTCCCGCCTGGAAGCGGCATTGGAGCTGTCGGCAGCCTACGCGGGAAGGAGCGCACCGGACGCACGACAACCCCTTCGGCTGACCGCGGAGGCGATCCGGAGTCGACAGATTCCGGTCGGGCTCTGTGGGACCGCCACCTCAGGAGATCTGGTATTGCAGGCTCAACTCAGCCTGGCGGAGGTGACCAACGGCAGCGGTGCGCGTCGCTACGAGGTCTGGATGGGACGGCTGGAGACACCCCAGATGCCGGCCCCTCCCAGGTTGGCTCACGCGGCGCTGCTACCTCCCGAAGGGGCGGGCAGCCACCTTCCCCGTCTATCGGTGGGCGGAACCGTCTACCAACGGGAGCGCTGGGAGGTTCGTGCCGAGCTGTTCGAAGGTCTGAGTGGGCTTGGGCTTCTGTTGGAAGTGCGGCGGCAGGCGCACACGGGCCGATGGCCTCGATTCGTCTTCGTCCGCAGCGGTGAAGAGCCGGAGGCGATGCTGCTCGACACCCGCTGTCCCTTTGCGGTGGAGTTGTTCGGCGACCGAATGGAAAGCGCGCGGTGGTTGAGCTTCGAAGAGATGTATCCGGCTCCGGATCAGCTCTGGTTGAGGGACCGCCAGGGACGGTATGCGAGTGAGCTCAGCATCGAAATGGTGGGCACGGACGACGTCTCCCGCCACTGAGACCGCTCTAGATCAGCTTCGCCTCAAGGAGCTCTATCTCGATCCGTCCGGGAGGCTCGTGCGGATCGAGCGGTCCGACCGCCACCGCCAGCAGGTGGTGGAGCGTTGGCCGGTACAGTCTGAAGATCCAACGTCCCGGATCGTCGGCAAGCTCTCCGCCAAAGCTGACCGCAACGGGCGAGCGGGACGGGTCTGTTTGCTCGAGCGCGGCGCCGTGAAAGGTGATCGCCTTCAGCGGCAGCGAGAGGCCCGCGCCGCGCGCCTTCCCGTAGGCCTCCTTCAACGTCCAGGTCGCCAGGAAGCGGTGCCGTTTCGCCGCACCCTCCGAGGCGGTCAGGGCCTGTCGCTCGCGATCCGAGAAGATCCTTTGCGCCACCCGATCGATCGCGTCGATTGTAAACTCGCGATCCAGCCGCTCGACGTCGATCCCCAACGATAACGATCGGTCTACCGCCACGGCGCAAGCGACCAGGCCGGCCGTGTGCGAGAGGTTGAAGCACAGCAGCGGGAAGCCGGTGGGTCCACAGAGCTGAGGCTTTCCATGCGGCCCCGGCTCGAAGCGCCACTCGGCCGGAGGAGCTCCGGGCGTGGCGGATGAAAGGGAGGTGCGCAGCAGCGCGTGCGCGGCGAGGTACTGGCGACGTGAGTCTTGGGATCGGAAACGAGCCCAGCGTCCTCGCTCGGCGTCGGACAGCAAGGCGACGAGCTCGAGCGACGGCTCCGCGGGCATTGCCTCCGGCCGCGCGAAGCTCACGACTACGCGAATCTGCTCGACTTTTTCTCCGTTCACCTACATCAGCCCCTGTCTGTGCATTTCAGCCTGGTTGTTTGACACTCGGCCGCTCGCCTGGGCCAGCTGTACTTTCCGCCACAGCCGGACTACACGTTCATATGTCCCGTCTCTTTTGGCGGGCGGGGCGGCGCTTGTCGTGCCGCCCTTAAGCAAGGAAAGAAGAAGAAGGCATGGCAACTGGTACCGTGAAGTGGTTCAACGACGCGAAGGGTTTTGGGTTCCTCGCCCAGGACGGAGGTGGAGAGGACGTTTTCTGCCACCACACTGCAATTCAGGCGGATGGGTTCCGCAGCCTCGCCGAGGGGCAGAGGGTTGAGTTCGAAGTGGCCAAGGGCCCGAAGGGTCTTCAGGCGTCGAACGTTCGCCCGATCTAATCGAACCGCGAACATCTCGTATCACGAAGGCCCGGTCTCCTCTTTACCTAGAGGGACTGGGCCTTCTTCGTTTATAAGACCCACCCAAACACACTGACGGAGGTATCGATGCCGCCGAACCCAGGAGCGCTCAAGCGCGCCAAAGAACGAGCTCGGAAGGAAAAGCAGGAGCAGAAGCAGCAGGACCGCGAGAAGCGGCGGGCGGAGAAGGCTGAGCAGCGCTCGGACGTGCCGGAGGGGGAGGACCCCGATATCGCCGGAATCGTCCCCGGACCTCAGCCGCCCCTCGAGGAGTAAAGTACCAGTGTCTCTAGCGGGCTTTCGGCTCTTGCGGAGCTACGCGGCGGGCGGGAGTGCCGGAGCCTTCGCTTTGGCCCCAGGCACCAGCGGCCGCAGTAGGAAGGTCCAAACCATGTAGACCCAGAAGCTCTTCACCAGCAGCGAGGGCTCGATCTTGCTCTCGTGCTGGCGGTGAAGCTCGGGCGTCAGGGACCAGTGCACTCCCGGCTTCATGTGATGCACGGTGTGGTAGCCGTTGTTGAAGAGCAGGGTGTTGAGAATCGGCGACACGAAGTTGCGCGAGTGGCCATAGTCGCTCTCCGGCTCCGCCTCCACATGCTGGATGTAGTTGAAGACCTGCACGCTGAAGAGCGCGAGCTGCTGTGGAATCACGTGGAAGATAAGCGCCTTCTTCCAGTCGAGCGCGAAGACGACCGCCAGGAAGCCGAAGAACACCACATACTCGCTGGCGCCAATCCAGAAGGCCTTTCGGTCCCGCTTCCAGAGCCCCTTGAAGTAGGCGGTGATGTCCTTCTGCTGCCGCATGCCGGTGTAGGTCGGGTAGGTCAGCAGCGCCAGGAGATGATTCGAGCGGAACATTCCCGGGGAGCGGCCGGTATCGCCCTCGCGGTTGTTCAGCTTGTGGTGATTTTGATTGTGGGTCGGAATCCAGGCGACTGCGGGAAAGCCGTAGAAGATCGACAGCAGATAGCTGGTAACGACGTTGAGCGGCTTCGACTTCCACATCGAGAGGTGGTTGTGGTTGTGGCTCATCACCGCCGCGGTGACGCCCATGAACAGGTAGACCGCATAGATCGCCGGGTTCAGCGCCGGCAGATTCCATTGCACCACCGCCAAGGCTACGAGCAGTCCAATAGAAGCGATGGACCGTCGGTCGGCCGAGTAGCGCAGCATTCAGATCTCCTGATCAAGGCGTGAATACGTGAAGGGTGTACCGCCGTTTCAAAGCGCGCAGGGTACTGTCGCACCCTCCCCGCAGCAATTGCCAAGCATAGGACAAATCGCGTCCTAATGTCGCGCTAAAGGCCGCTTGGACACGCAATAGCCATTGGGGTTCTTGGCCAGGTATTGCTGGTGGTATTCTTCCGCGAAGTAATAGGGCGGCGCGCTCCGCAGCTCGGTGGTGATCTCCCCAAAGCCGCAGGTCTTCAGCCTCTCGCCGTAGGCCCGGCGCGACCTCTCTGCCGCGGCGGCTTGCCCGGGGCCGAAGGTGTAGATCGCCGAGCGGTACTGGGTCCCGGTGTCGTTGCCCTGCCGCATTCCCTGCGTCGGGTCGTGGCTCTCCCAGAAGAGCTTGAGCAGCGTCTCGTAGGAGACCTTGGCCGGATCAAACACCACCCGGACTACCTCGGTGTGACCGGTGCGGCCGCTGCAGACCTCCTCATAGGTGGGATTGGGGGTCGAGCCACCCGCATAGCCGACCGACGTGCTCACCACTCCCGGCGTCTGCCAGAATCTTTTCTCCGCGCCCCAGAAGCAGCCCAATCCGAAAACCGCCTCCTCCAACCCCGCCGCTTTGCCCTCCAGCGGAGCGCCGTGGACGAAGTGGCGAGGCGGCACCCGCATTGGCTCCTGACGACCCGGCAACGCTTCTCTGAACACGGGGGACCCTCCTCCGGTCTTCTATAGCGGTCGGCCCTGTGCTACGCGCGCCGCAATATGAGCCGAATCTACCGATCCCTTCCGCCCGCGGGTACCCACCTGGGCATCGCATTCTCCGGCGGCCTCGACACCCGCGCCGCGGTGGCCTGGCTTTCGCGCAAGGGAATGAAGGTCCACGCCTATACCGCGGACCTGGGCCAGCCCGACGAGAGGAGCGTTTCGGACATCCCGCCCAGCGCCACCTCTCATGGCGCTGTTGCCGCGAAGATGATCGACTGCCGGCAGGTTCTGGCACGGGAGGGGTTGGTCGCCATCCAGTGCGGCGCCTTCCACCTCTCCTCCGGGGGCAAGAAATACTTCAACACCACCCCGCTGGGGCGGGCGGTCACCGCGACGGCGATCGTTCGGGCGATGCGAGAAGACGGCGTTCACGTCTTCGGCGACGGCTCGACCCACAAGGGGAATGACATCCAGCGGTTCTACCGTTACGGCACCCTGGTCGACCCGGAGCTGCGGATCTACAAACCATGGCTCGACACCGAGTTCGTCGAGCAGTTCGGCGGCCGCAGCGAGATGTCGGCGTACCTGGTCTCAATCGGCATGCCGTACCGGATGTCGGCGGAGAAGGCCTACAGCACCGACTCCAACATGCTGGGCGCCACCCACGAGGCGAAGGACCTCGAGTTCCTGGACAAGGGGATCTCCACGGTTCAGCCGATCATGGGTGTAGCCTTCTGGAAGCCCGAGGTTCAGATCTCGCCGGAGACGGTAACGGTGGAGTACCGGCAAGGCGTTCCGGTGGCGATCAACGGCAAGCGGTTTGGCTCGCTCGCCGAGCTGGTGCTGGAGGCGAACCAGGTGGGCGGCCGTCACGGCCTGGGCATGAGCGACCAGATCGAGGACCGGGTGATCGCCGCGAAGAGCCGCGGCATCTACGAGGCGCCCGGGCTGGCACTGCTTCATCTGGTCTACGAGCGGTTGCTGCAGGCGGTCCACAACGAAGAGACCACCGACCTCTACTTCACGCAGGGCCGGCGACTGGGCCGTCTGCTCTACCAGGGCAAGTGGTTCGATCCCGAGGCGATGCTGATCAAGGACGGCCTCTGCCGCTGGGTGGCCACCGGCTTGACCGGCAAGGTGACGCTCGAGCTCCGGCGGGGCGACGACTACTCGCTCCTGGATACCCAAGCAGAGGGCGCAGCCTACCATCCGGAGAAGCTGTCGATGGAGCGGAGTGTGACCGCCTTCACGCCCGATGACCGGATCGGCGCGCTGGAGATCCAGAACCTCTCCATCTCCGACAACCGCGAGCTTCTGCTCCGGTATGCGCGGCTCGCGTCGGCGCTCCCGGAGAGCAGCGGGGCGATGATCAGGGAGCTGCTGGGCGAAGGCGCGTCGGTCAAGAAGGGATGAGAGATGGTCAGCCCATTGGACAGGCTCGGCTTCCCGTACGCCGGACGTATGCCAAGTTCCGTACTTGAACTTCTCGCTGGGCTCAGGCGTAGCCCGAAATTGACGCTTGACCTCGGGTTTACTAGCACCCCGCGTGGTCCTGAGGGATGGGCCTCGGACCTTAGGGGGAAGCCATGAACGTCAAAAGAGCAGTAGGGCAGGCAGTGTTTTGTGCCGTCGTTACAATCTCGGCGGTAGCAGGTGCGGTAGACACCAAGAACTACGCGGGGGCGACGTGTCAACCCGTAGGCGGTGCCATCTCGTACGACACGATTGGAAGGATTCTGAACCCGTCAACCGCTGTGGTCGCCTCCACCATTTGCCCTATCGTCCGGGACGACGCGTCGGGCGCGGGTGCTTCATGGACCGCGGCGAACATGAGCGTAATCGATCAGAACCCAGCTCAGGGGTTCTCATGCTCCGCGACGAGCCGCACCCCAAATGGGGCCGGTGGCTTCTTCTCGAACGCGTCGACCGGAGCAGCCTTTGTCGGCACGGCAACCATTCCCTTCGCGGCGCTCGGGAAGTTTCCCGGTGGCTACTATGCCATCAGCTGCCGGGTTCCGGTGAGGACCGCCGCTGGCGCCTCATCCTTCCTCTCATCCTATCGGGTCACCGAACCCAACCCGGTCGAGCCGTAGTCCCAGCAGTATGAAGAATCTCCGCTGGAAGGCCTTGCTGGGAATCGCCTTGGTTGCGGCCGTTGTGTGGGGCCTCACCCTCTTCTCATCCCAAGGTCAGCCTGAAGACGGCGCCGCCATTTCAACGCGTCCACGGGAAGAGGAACAGGAGAGACTACAGCGCGAGCTCAAAGCGCTGCAATCAAACGTTCAAGCCGTGCGTCGTGAGCAGGCTGAGCTGGCGCAGACCCTTGAAATGCGGAGAAACGAAGCAGGTCCTCCATCGGTGGTCCTCGATGGAGGATCGAAGACCGATCCGGTGGCGGCGTCCGAGCCGCCACCGGACAGCAGCGAAGCCATCGCCCAGGTGACCGAGCAGCTCGAGCAGAGGCTGGGGCGGGAGGCCCGGGATAGCCGGTGGGCTTCTCAGGTTGAAACGGAGCTGGTCCGATCGTTTTCGGGAGACACGTTCTCGGGTTCGCGTGTGTCGCGGGTGACGTGCCAGTCGACCTTGTGCCGCGCGGAGATAACCCACGACAGTGGGGACTCACAGGAAACCTTCGTCGACAACCTCCCTTTCGTGCTCGAGGGCAAGACAGGGTTCTTTCGAAAATCGGATGATCCTGGAGGTGAGCCCAAGACCCTTGTCTTCGTCGCACGCGAAGGGGCTCCGCTCGTTACCGAAGAAGACCAGTAACTCAAGGTTGCTCCACTTTCGGCGAGCTCAAGCTGGGAGCTTCCCGGGTGCCCACTTGATGTTGCAGCCGATACTGGGTTTTTGGTCCGTCGGAGGCGCCTCTCCAGCGAGCACCATGCCGATCGCCGCGGCCAGGTCACTGCCGGTTACCGGGACGCCACTCGAGGGTCTGCTGGCGTCAAACTGGCCGCGGTAGGCCAGCTTTCCCTCGCGGTCGAAGAGGAAGAAGTCCGGCGTGCAGGCCGCCTCGAACGCCTTGGCCACATCCTGGCTGTCGTCGAACAGGAACGGAAAGCGCCAGCCCTCGTCCTGAGCGAGGAGCCGCATCTGCTCTGGGCCATCCTGCGGGTGGGTCGCGCGACTGTTGGAGTTGATCGCCACCGCCTGAAGGCCGTGCGAAATGGAGCGGTGAACCAGCTCTACCAGCACCGACCGGATGTGGATCACGTAGGGACAGTGATTGCAGATGAACATCACCAGAGCAGGCCCGCCCGAGAAGTCACCCGAGGTAAACGGTTTTCCGGTCACGACGTCGGTCAGCGCGAACGCCGGGATCGGGGTTCCCAGCGGCAACATGGTGGAGGGTTTGGCGGTCATGTCCGTTCTCTAGCGCTGTCGTTTGTCTTTGTCCGCTTTGTCGTACATGGCACTGTGAGGGCATGTGCGGCGCGGTCGAGTCCCTGGGCATCGTTCGAGTAGAATCGCTCAGCGTCTGTGTGAACGACCTGGAAGCGGCGCAGAGGTTCTACGTCGGTCAGCTCGACTTCGGCGATCTGGGCGGCTCCTCGCCGGAGCTGGAAGCGAGGACCGGCCAGAGGTCGGCGGTCTTCAAAGCGGGCGAGTATGCGGTCGTCTGCACCGCCCCCCTCTTACCCCGGAGCCATGCCGCCCGTTTCCTGAGGAGGCACCCGGAAGGAGTCTGGGGGACCAACTTCGAGGTGCGCGACGTGGACCGGACGTTCCGGTTGCTGGAGTCGAGGGGAGGAACGCCGCTCTCCGATGTCCGGCGCGAGCGCGACGCAGAGGGAGGTGCGCTGGCCCACTTCGCCATTGCCACCCCCTTCGGCGACACGCTCTTCCGCTTCGTACGGCGAGAGGGCTTTCGTAGGACGGAGGGCAAGGGTGGTGGCAATCGATTCGGAATCCAGTCGCTCGACCATTTGACCTCCAACTTTCGGACCATGGGGCCGGCCCTGCTTTGGCTGGAGTCGGTGATGGGCTTCGAGCGGTTCTGGGAAGTGGCCTTCCACACCCAGGACGTCGCGCGCGACACCTCACAGGGCTCCGGTCTGCGCTCGGTCGTGATGTGGGACCCGGGCTCGGGCGTGAAGCTGGCCAACAACGAGCCGGCCCGCCCCTTCTTCCGGAGCTCGCAGGTGAGCGTGTTCATCGAGGACCACCGCGGAGACGGGATCCAGCATGCGGCGCTCGCGGTCCGGGACATCGTGGGCGCGGTGACCCAACTGCGGGCGGCAGGAATCTCATTCATGCCCACCCTGCCGGCCTATTACGCGGCGCTTCCTGAGCGGTTGGATGCGATGGGGGTCGGCCGGATCGAAGAGGAGATCGAGACGCTGCGAGCGCTGGAGATCCTGGTCGACGGGGACCGTCAGTCCGCCTACCTGCTGCAGATATTCCTACGCGAGATGGCGGAGCAGATTGGCAGGCCGGAAGCGGGACCTTTCTTTTATGAGCTGATCCAGCGCAAAGGAGACCGCGGTTTCGGCGCGGGCAATTTCCGGGCGCTGTTCGAGAGCATCGAGCGCGAACAGAAGGGCCGCGCCTAGAAGGCTCCCTGCATCGAGAGCTGTCCTCCATCGAGCGCTGGTGTGGTTCCGGCGGTGACCGTGACCCGCTTGGCGAAGGTCGGGCGCGAGAAGTACCAGAGCGTCCCGCTGGCGGCGGCGGCGGCACCCGCGACGATCAACAGCCCTGTGGAGAGCGCCTGCTTGGAGTGGACGGAACGGGCGAGTTCTTGCGCCTTGGCGTCGCCCTCCACCGCGAAGCCCTCCGCGCTCAGGTGGGACTGGAGCCTCCTCTGGGTGCTCTTCGCCTGGAGATAGGTTCCCAGCGACGCGGCGCCGGCGATCACCGCAACGCCGGCCGCGCCGTAGGCGCTCCATCTCATGATGCGGCGGCTCTTCATTCCGCGCGGGTCCTCGGTTCGGAGCCAGGGGGGAATCGACTCCGGCTCGGCGCTCACCACGCTGCGGCGAGGCTCCCCGGTAAGGACGAAGGTGATCAGGTCATCCAGCTCTTGCGAGGACGCCGACGCGGCGGCGACCTTGATGCCACCTTCGCGGATGCGCTGACCGTTGGCCGTGTTGACCTGGAGGGCGGTGAGCCAGGCCGGCCCATTTTCCTGAGTCTCCAGACGGAGGAGGATCAGCTTCTCCACTCCCACTCGCTGGCCCAGCGTTGCCGCGGCCGCGAGCTGATCGCTCTCAGCCGCTCGTGCGATGCAGGGAACAGGTCGGGCCAAAGCGGTGCCTTCCCTCGCCAGGTCAATCTTGACGGACTGAGGTCTACCGATCAGCGCGACGGTGTGAGGGAAGGAGACCGATGTGCCGCGAGCGACGTGAAGCTGATACTCGCCGGG
Organism: Myxococcaceae bacterium; assembly: GCA_041746295.1. GTDB lineage: Bacteria > Myxococcota > Myxococcia > Myxococcales > Myxococcaceae > JBGTHI01. The sequence goes on along the minus strand of JBGTHI010000032.1, from coordinate 17,477 downwards.
AGGAAGCGAGAGCACGGCCGGGCTCTTCCCGATCATGAACCCATCCAGGAAGATCTCGGCGCCGGGAAGGTCGGCCTGTACTTCCAGCTTGAGCTTCTGCGAGCGGGCCACCGCCTTGCGGACATGATCGTAGGTGGACCGGGTATTGGGGGAGAAGTTGGTGGGATCCATCGCGTCGCGCGGGTCGATACGGAGGACCTGCCGGAAGGAGCTCTCGTGAGCGGTGCTGTTGGGCTGCTCGGAACGAAGGATCAGCCCGTGAAGGAGCCACCCATTGCGGGTGACCTTCCAACGCTCCGGCCCTGGCGGAAGGAATGGCGCGCGCTTGAGAACCTCCTCCACCTGGGTTCGCGCCCGAAGGTAGTCGGTCTCGAAGAAAGCGGAACGCGCAGTCTCGAGGTCTGCCATCAGCGCTTCGGCCGACTTCGGCGCCGACGGTCGGAGCCGCTCGGAGAGCTCCTCCATCGAAACGAAGGTCCCCGGCTGACGCTCGGAGAGCCTCCCGGATGCTCCGGAGGTGAAGCTGGAGAGCTCGGCGGAGGCGCAGTTCCCCGCGGAGGCGATCCCGACCGACGGTGCGGCGGAAGCCGGGCCCTCCGCGGCCAAGAGCGCAGTCGCAACTGCCAAGGCTTTGAGTTGCAGGCGCATCGTTGGAGGTCCAATCCGGGTCAGCGGACGCAGTACCCGCCCGAGCATTTCCGTTCGAAGTCGAACGGCTCAACGTTGCAGTTGTTGCCGCAAGCCGCGCAGTGCTCCGTGTTGGTCATCAAGTTGGTCTCGCAACCATCTGCTGCAATGCCGTTGCAGTTGCCGAAACCGGGCTTGCAGGTGCCAACTCCGCAGCCTCCATTCACGCAGATCGGTTCCGCGACATTGGGGAGACTGTAGCAGGTGTTGGCGCAACTCCCGCAGTGGTGCGGGCTGTTCATCAGATCGAACGGGCAGCCAACACCGTAGTTGAGCCCGCAGCTTCCCCACCCTGGCTCACATTGCGCCTCGCATCGGCCGCCGGCGCAGCTCGGGGAGGCGTGAGTCAGGGGGCCGCCGCAGACCTTTCCACAGCTCCCGCAGTTCTGGATGTCGACGTCGGTGTGGGTGGCGCAATTCAGGTTGGCGGGATCGACGTTGCACCTCTTCCAGCCCACCTCGCAATTGTACTGGCACTGTCCGGCGGAGCAGCTGCGGACGGTGTGCTGAAGGTCGCGGCGGCAGGCTATGTTGCAGCTGCCGCATGCCTCCACGTCGGTCTTAAAGTCCGCACATCGGCGGCCGGTCGGATTAGACCTGTCCGCATCGAGGCAGCAGCCCTTGACCCCTTCGCACGTCGCACCGTCGATGCCGCATTGGCATTGGCCAACCACGCAGCGATCCGCGCCTCCTCCGCAGGGTTTGCAGTCCGCGCCGCAGGCCTCCGTCTGGGTCTGTGGAAACTCGAGATCGGAGCAGGCGCCAAACGTCCCGTCCCGGCAGGTGGCCTTGCCGACCTTGCACGCCAAACCGTCCGGAACCGCGCACCTTCTCTCCACCCCGTCGGCGCAAGGTCCGACGCTCAGCTCCAAAGTGCGGGTTGCGGTGCGGTCCTGCGAGTCGGTCACGGAAACGGTGATTGGCGAGGAGGCCTTCTGCACGGTCGGCGTCCCCTTGAGTTTTCCGCTACCCCCTTCGATTTCCAGCCACTCTCCGTAGGGGCCTGGGTCGGCAACACTCCATACGTAGGGCGCTACACCACCCTCCAGTGACAATCCCTGTCCGTAGAGGGCGCCCTCAAATGCGGGCTCCAGGATTCGGGTGGTTATCGCGGGACCATCACCGTCCGCTGAGTCGTTCGCGGAATCTGTAGCGCAGCCCACGGCAAGCGCCAGGCTCAGGTAAATCCAAAGGCTTGGAATGCAGGGGGTCGACATCGGCTCGGCTACGGACAGGAAAACTCCGGAAGGGAAGTCTCCGAGTTCCCGGTGTTGCGAGAGTCGTGCCTGTGCCGTGGCCACTTGGCGTTGGTGTCCATTCCAGCGCTGTCTACGATTGCTGCCGTCAGCATCCCGGTGGCACCGGCGAGGTAGGCCACCCCCGGTCGACCCGGGATCGGAGCTCCCGCCTCGTCCCTCGTGCAGTCGAGAAGCGGAGCGGAGTCGACCATCTCCGGGTCCGGGTAGCCCCAATCGCGCTGGAGATCTCGCGTGAGCACATCGAGTCCTCCCTGGGACGGCACGTAGATCAGCCCTCCCTTTCCCAAAGTCGGAGGCACGCTGCCGGAGGCCGTCCCGGTGAGGACGGGAGAGCTCGCAATGGGAGTAGAGGCGTCCAGCTGAAGCTCGAACAGCCGCCCTTCGCCCTTGAAGAAAAGGGTGGAGTCGGCGCTGATCACCACGTCCTGTAGAGGCGTCGGGGAGTCCTGATTGGGATAGCGCCAGCCCAAGGCGCCTCCGGAGCCCGGAATGCTGAAGATCCGCGGTCCTCCACCGCCGAAGATCCGATTGCCCAGAATGGCGAGGAGCCCCGAGCGCACCATGCCCACCGGAAACCCGGCGACGTCCAGCCATCCAATCGCTTCGAAGTGGTTGCGGACCACGAGCTGATTGGAGGGATCGACCGGAGAGGGGTAGATCGCGTCGCTTCCCTTCATCGTAACACCCTGGACCATCGGGCGGACGTTCTCGCGGATGATGCACTCCTGACTGCCCGCGGTACGCGCCGCGAAGAGCCTGTTCAGACCATCTTGCTGGGAGGTGGCGACCCCCACCACGCTCTCGAACGGTGCCAGCTCTCCGCCAAACTGCAGATCCGCGAGCGCGAGCGCGCCGGTGGAGTTGCCAGGAGGGACCGGCGCCGCGGAGCAGAGCGTTCTTTCCGCAGTCAAGGCGGGTGTCTCGTAAGCCAGCAATGTGCCGGCATCCTTGTTGTCCAGCAGGTAGAGGGTTTGGCTGCCGCTGCGTCGGCGCCCCATCACCGGGCCACCGGTGAAAGTGCCGCGGGAGAGCGCCCAGCGCACAGCGCCGCTCGGCTCGGTGATCGACAGCTCGTCTGAGCCGTTGGGGGCACGCACCACCCGTGCGACCGCCCCGATCGAGTCCAGTGCGAGTGGACCCTGGGTGGGGCTGTTGGCGACGGCGGGTTGTTGCCTCCACTTCCAGCGGGTCACCGCTATCGCGCCGACCCCGCTGCCTTCGTTGCCCGCCAGATCCCGGCCCGTGACACGGAGCTTGAAGGTGCCCCTGAAGTCCCGGAGCTGCGGCTTGGAGAGATCGAGCTCCACGCTGCCGCAATAGAGCGACCCGCATCCACTCACCGCCTTGACCGGGAGCGGGCTCTCCACTCGACCCTCGGTTGAGCCCGCGCCCACTCCGGTAACCGCGACAGCGACGCTCTCTGGGTCGAGATGCGGCTCATCCGAGCGGACCGTCAGTGTCACGCGCTCGTCTCGCCGCCACGGGACGATGTTCGTGAAGTTCGGATCCGCGTAGGCCACCCGGGTCGTCGAGGGCGGACGGACAGGAGCGGGAACGGTCGGGGTGAACGTGGGCGCCACGCGATCGACCGTGAAGCGGGAGGTGGTGGTGAACAGGCCTCGCACCTCTCCGCGAACGCTGAGCTCATAGGTCACGTCCTCTGGAGCTTCCCAATCGGGGGCGCGGTAGACGTTCTCACCTCCCAGCAGCAGTGAGCCTTGATGGCGGACGGTGCCGCTCGCATCGGTGATCTGAAAAGGGAGCGAGGGAGGAAGGCCGTCCTCCAACTTGACCCGCTCCAGCACCATCGCGACCAGCAGCACCTTGGGCTGGACCACTCCAGCCGGTGGGGGACTTTGGATGAGGATCTGCCGGGCGAGCTCGGCCGGTAGGACGCAGGTCTGGGATTCCAGATCACACCGGGCGGGGTCGGGACAAGCGTCATCCACACAGCGGGCCCGGAGGTCGAGACCGCAGGCTGGAAGTGCTGCGAGCATGAGAGCGGCAATCCAACCCAGTCTCATTCCACCTGCCGTGAAGGGAGCTGAACCCAGCGGGATTGCCGGGGTTCAGAGCAGGAAAAGTAGAGCACAGCGGGAATGCCATCGCCTCTTTGTGCATGGTAAGAAGTCGGGACAGGGTCGGAGGTGTCGAGAGGGGTAGGGATGACACGGTCGTGGCATTACGGATGGCAGCTCGGGATCTGTATGTGGCTGGCGCCGATGGTAGCTGCCGCTGCACCCGGCTCTGACACGCTCGCCTGTCCGCCGTTGGTGGTGGTCGGTGGAGACAAGAAGGAGGCCGCCCAGTTCGACGGCGTTCTGGGCGAGGTGGTCCGTGAGCTGGGGTTGAGCACGGCGCCCTGGTCAAAGCAGAAGACGTTCCTGGGGACGCAGAAAGCGGGCCGCTGCGTCGACAACGACTGTCTCGACCGGCTCGCGCGCTTTTCGGACGCGGGACGAGCGCTGCTGGTCAGCGTGGCCCCTTTCTCCCGCAAGGTGACGCTGGCCGGGAAGATCATCTACGTCGACGGAACCCCTCCGAAGCTCCTCGAAAGCAAGGAGTTTACCAAGAAACCGAAGGAGAGACTCCGCAACTCGGTGAAGCGATCGGTGAAGCGGTTCCTCGCGGCGGCCTTCGCCACGGAACGTCGCCCGGCGGTTGCCGGCGCCGTGGTCGCTCCTCCCTCCAAGCCTGCTCCCAGCCTCAGCCAGAGCTTGCCGCCGGCGGTGGTGGTGATCGAATCGCCGTCCGATGGGTCGCCGCCCGCCGAGCCGCCAGTGCCCTACGATGACGCGCTGGGCGATCCGGCGCCGGTCGAGATCAAGAAGGGGCCAACCGGGAGCGGCCAGGGATTGATGGGGAAGTCGGCTCCCTTCGTGGGAGGTGTTGGGCTCGCCGGATTGGTGCTGGGAACCGTTCTTCAGCTCAACGCCAACGCCAGTTGGGCCAACTTCAACGAGCTCTATGCCGGGCAGGCACTGACTCCGAGCCAGTTGGGGGAGGTGAAGGCTGCCCACGATCGGGCCAAGTCGCAGCAGACCGGTGCCACCATCTTCTGGGCGGTTGGCGGAACGGCCGTAGCAGGAGGAACTCTACTCTTCTTGCTGGATCCCCCCTGGCGCTCAAACAGCTCTACTTCCAGTGAGGCTCGGACGGGGTTGACCGTCACTCCCTCTGGCGTCACTCTGAGTGGCGTCTTTCAGTAGGGAGATGGGATGCGCATTCTGAAGTCCTGGTTCCTCTGCCTGCCGCTGTTTCTACTTCTACCCGCCTGTCCCGGGCCCCAGAGCAGCTGCTCGCAGGACAGCGAATGCAGCGCGGAAGCGACCTGCAACAAGGAAGTCGGTGTCTGTGTGACCTGCGAGGCGGGTGCCTGTTCGGATTTCCAGCAGTGCCTTCGCGGGAGCTGCGGAGCGCGCTATCGGTCGATCACCATCAAGCGTCCGACAGGTGGCGTGATCAGTCCCGTCGCACGCCTTCAAGCGCAGCTGGATCTATCCGCGGGCGCTGCCCGCAACGATCCTCCGTTCCTGACCTACGTGATCACCGACTCCAGCGGTGCCGGCGCTGGCAGCGGGCAGCTGGCATTGCTGCGAGATGGGCTCTACGAGGCGACCTGGAATGCCGGAAGCAGCTCCAACTACACGTTGGTGGTGACGTACGAGGCGGCGGGATTGACCAGCGCTCCGGCTCAATTCACGATCGACGCCCAGCCGCCGACGGTCGAGATCGCCGTCCCGATTCCTGTCCGGCGCGATGCCTCCGATCCCACTAAGGCGGACGAGAGAGATCCGGCTCCGCTCTTCGATACGGCATGGCGGCGGAGCGAGATCGTCAATGTGTCGATCAAGGCCTCCGAGCCACTCGATCTCGGAAACTCCACTCTGGTCCTGACGGCTAGCGGCACCGACGTCGCGGTAGCAGCACCTCGAAGCCTGACGGTCGCGAGTGGATGCGGCGCTCCATTCTGCGCGACGGCTGCGATCGATCTGGCGGAGCCGCCGATGCTGGCGTTTAGAACGACTTTTGGGTTGCGTTTGGCAGCGACGGATCTGGCTGGCAATGGCGCTCAGGCGAGTGGAGCGATCAGGGTCACGCGGCAGAAATGGCGGTTTACCACCGGTGGAGATGTCGTGACCTCAACGCCCGCGATCGGTGTCAATGGCAATATTTACTTAGGCAGCTCGAGCGCTTCCAATAGCCTCTTCGCAATCAATCCTCAGGGAATCAGACAGTGGGCGGCGCCCGTAGCTGTTGGACCAGTGCAGGGAAGCCTAGCGGTCAGTAAGTCGGCCGGAGCTATCGAACGCTTGTTCTATGCCTCACTGGTGGGAGGTAACATTGTGGTTAACGCCCGTAACACAATCGACGGGTCCATCGCTGCCGCGGGTGATTGCATTACAATCGGGAACCTCGCCGAAGGAAGTGGCGCCATGGCGCTGACCAGCGGAGCCGAGAGTTTCGTCACCGTCGTTCAAAATGGAGGAACTGCGACACTGCTGGCATTCCGATTCGACCAAGCAGATGAGACTGAGCGTTGCAAGCGCTCAACGGGCCTGAGAGGCATCAACTATCCTGGCAATGTAGCCGCCGCAGGCACAGATGTGTTTTTTGGTGACGAGCAGGGATCTCTGCAATCGTTTGCCCTCGGAAACGCATGGAGTGCCCGAGCCGGTTGGCCGATCGCGAACGTCGAAGCTAGAAGTATCACCTTGAACACGAGTGACATAGTCGGAGTGATAGGTGACGGGCTCGCTCGGGGAAGAGGATTCGCAGTCACGAAGGCTGGTGTCAGTGTCGATTCGATCTTCCCGGCCGGCGCTGGCTTACTCGACCCAGGTTGGGGAGTTGCACTCGGGCCTAACAATCGTCTTCTATTTTCAAGGGAGGCGCCATCCGCAGTCCTTGTCGAATCCAGGCAGCCGAATGTCGTCAAGGAGCTTTCCACTCCATCAAATTTTATGGCCGCTCCCATTTTCGGACAGGGGGGCCTCATCTATGTCGCTGATGAACAAGGCGGGCTCAGCAGCTACGACGCCAATTTGAACCTTCAGTGGAGAGCCATTCTTGGAGCCTCGATCTATCGAGCCTCTCCAAACATCGACTGTGCTCGAGATGCGGCGGGTTCCCCCATTCCTGGTCGCCCTGGTGTTGTCTATGCCGCAGCCAATGATGGAACCTTGGATGCGATCATCGTCGACAGCAAAGGCATTGACACCACCGCTCCATGGCCGAAGTACCAACACGACCCCCGCAACTCTGGAAACTCGTCGACCTCGCTCAGCGAGTTCGCCTGCCCTTAGGATCGGCGTCAGTCCTCGTTGAGAGAGCATGCTCATTCAAAGGTTGGCGTTTCTGTGCCTATTCTTGGTGGTGCCGCAGGCTTGCTCCGGCGCCCGACGCAGGTCGCGCAAGAGCGGAAAGCGAACAGCTCCCATTGCTCCAGGAGATCCTCTATGAAGCCTGCCGAACGAGTCTTCCTACGAATGTGGATCGCTAACGTTAGGCTCTTTCAGATGACCCCATCGCCTCCGTCCGGGAACGCTTGCCGAAGCTCTTCGGGCGCCATCGGTCTGACCTCGTCCACCGCCGCTTCGATCCGGGCCATGTCGCTTGGGCTGTCTTCGACCCAACGCTGTAAAAACCGAGGCAGCATGTCCTGATCCCGCCAGTTCCTGGGTGAAGTCAGTACCGTCTCAAGGAGACGTGGGTCGCGCAAGCCGGCGAGACCCAACGCAATTGACGCGGAAACAGGATAGTCACTTTCAAGTGCGAGCCTCACCGCGTCGAGCGCCTGGAGCTGTTCGGGTCCAAAGGTTCCGAGCGCATCCACGACAGTTTGCTGGACGTCGATGCCGCTGAGCAGCGCGGTCAGGATCTCCGGTGAACCCTCGCCCAAGTCCGCCAAGTTTGCGGCATAGAGATGCCGAAAATCGGAGGACGACGGGTCCTCGAAGTAGTACCGCGCCACCGTCAGGCGGTTCTCCTTCGTTGTGTAACGTTCGCTCCAGCCTGCGATCATCGTTTCCAGGATTCGAATTCGACGGGGTTCCGTCTCGGCTTGGGTCAGCATCGTCTCGAGGCGGGCTCGGTAGGCCTCGCGCAGCCCGGCAGATGGCCGGCAGTGGTCCATGATTCGTAGAATCTGCTGCATCGAGAGGGGGTGCTGGGTATTGAGAGAGTCGAGCGCTTTCTGCGCGAAGAAGTCGCGGAGGTCCTCGGACATGTAGAGTGCGTGAATGCCCAGGACGAAGCTCGCTTCGTAACTCGCCAGTCCCGAACGGCGCGTGGATTCGATCGCGGCCCTGAGGCCAGACATAATCGAGCTCAAGATGGACTCAGTTTGCGCGATCCCCTGTCCGTCTTTGTACAGGCATTCCATGATCGTGTCGGCGAGGTCGGCGGCCGTGCTCGTGGTCAGGGGTGCGTCGAAGAGGTGCGCGGCGACCATGTCCAACAATGGCCGGTCGCGGGGTAGTTCCAAGGCTCCGAAGTTTAAAGCACGGCACACTATCCTCAGCAACCGCAGCGGCTCCTGATCTGAACCGGTCGGTTGCTTCACGGCGACCTCTTTCATCCACAAGGAGATGAGCTCGCGGGCAAAATCGGCGCGCCGGGGGAAAGAAGACCAGTCTGTTGCAGCCCCCAACAGCGCTTCCGCGATCCTCAGCCAGGTATCGCGGTGCTCGATCTCGCCTTCACCCTGAGTTTGACGACGGAGCTCGGCAGTCAGGGAGCTTCCCAGCAGCTCGATCAACTCGGCATGCGACCGGCTTAAAAGCGACGTTCTTAGGACCTCGAGGATCCCCGCCCTGGACGACTGAGCCTGCCGCGTCGGATTCCGACGCGCTATGCACACTCGTTCCGAAATCTTCGTTGCTCTATCTCCGCACCGAGTTCGACACCTTCCTGCAGCTGGTGAAGACCGCCTTGCAGAAGGCGAAAGAAAAAGTCGCGGTTCGCCCCTGCCGGCGCTGCAGAACGTACAACGTCCGAGGTTTCCGAATCCAGCCGCCGCGGCAGCTTTCGGAAACCTCACGTGCGCCATCGCTGCGGCCGACAGATCTGTGATTCCGCCGCGCGGATCGCGGTTGCTTTACAGATCTGGCGCTTCAAGGGCAAAGCCAACGAGCCCGCTGCACACCGCCAGGCGGCAAACCAGGGCTCCCGGCCGAGAACGGAGGCCCGCATGGGGCTAGCGCAGGCGCGCCCTCCACGGCACCCGCTCCCTATCCGTCTTACCCAAAGGCTTTTCAAGCAGCCCTTCCTCCGGCCCGGCTGCCCGAGTCGCCTCAAATGGCATTCGAGCTAGCGGCCCACCCGCCTAGCGGCTCACCCCCGCCGCCTGCGCCGGAGTTCCCTCGCTGCACATCCCTCCCCCCGACATCCCGGGTCGGAACGAGTCGGGCAGGCCATTGTCGGTCGCTTCCAGAATGAGCTTCACCATCCGCGCCACGTGCTCGTCGCGCGTGTAGAGGTTGACGAAGTTGAGCCGCATCCAGGTCTTTCCGCCGTGCCGCACCGTGGAGAACCAGGCGCCTCCCGAATTGGCCACCCGCTCCGCGATCTCGTTTTGGACCGCATCTGCATCCTCGGCTGTCATTCCGCCGGGCACCCAGCGAGCACAGGCCACCGACAGCTCGCCGCCCTCCAACACCTCGAAGCCCGCCTCGCGCATCAACCGCTCCGCCAGGCGCGCCTGCCCAATGTTCCGCCCTACCGCCTCCCGAATGGGGCGGAACCCGTGCGCTCGTAGCCCTGCCCAGACCATCAGCCCCGCGGCCCGCCGGCTGGTCGGAATTCCGCGCTGCCACGCCTCGAGCTCATGCCCGGGGATGTAGGAGGCCTCGTTGTCGAAGGTTCGCGCCGACACCTCCGGGTGACGGGTCAGCACCAATCCTGCCGTCAGCGGCATGAACAGCCATTTGTGCGCGTCCATCGCGATCGAGTCCGACCGGTTCAACGCGGCTCGCCGGTTCGCGAACTCGGGCAGCAGCGACGCCGCAGCGCCGTAGCAGGCGTCCACGTGCAGCCACAACCCCTCCGCTTCGCAGAGGTCCGCAACCTCCGCCACCGGATCGAACGCGCCTGTTCCAGTGGTTCCAAAGGTCACCGCCACCGCGTAGGGTTTCAGCCCCGCCGCGCGATCCTGCCGGATGCGCGCCCTCAGCTGATCCATATCGATCTGGCCGCGCCCAACCGTCGGAATGGCCACCACAGCCCGCGTGGCGAGGCCCGTGACCTGTGCCGCGCGTGCGATCGAGAAGTGCGCCGCCTGCGAGGTGTAGAGCCGCGCCTCCGCGGGTAGAGAGTCACGAAAGGCATGGTTGCGCGCCAGCAGAAGCCCCTGCAGCGTGGCGAAGGTACCGCCGGCCAGGAAGAGCCCATCCCAGCGCTCATTCAGACCCAGCATTCGCGCCAACGCACGGACCGCCTCTTCCTCACAGGCGGTGGCCGCCGGCCCCTGGTGAGTCGCCCCCGCATTGTTGTTGATCGCCGCAATCAGCGACTCCGCCAGGGCGGCGCCCGGCAGGGGCGAGCTCTGCACCAGGCCGGCGTACATCGGACTTGCGATCCGGATGCTGCGGGGGAAGACCTCCTCCTCGAGCTCGGTGACCAACCCCTCCAGTCCGATGCCCTCCTCGCCGAGAGTTCCCGCGAAGTGGCGGCGAATCTCCGGCACAGTTTCGCGTGGCTGCACCGGCCCTCGCTCGACCTGGCGGAAGGCACGGTTGAAAAGCGCTCCGGCGCGCGATGTCGCCGACTCAAGGGACTCGAGGAGCTCGTCGGGTCGAAGCGAATGCATGCCTCCTTATCGGCCCTGGTATGTTCCATGTTGAGCGAATAGATTTCGCCAGATGACGCCAAAAATGGCGCTGGACAGAATAGAATTCGAGATAGTTGCCGCTCTTCAGAAGAATGGACGACTTTCCAATAAGGAGCTGGCGGCACAGGTGGGTCTGGCCCCCTCCAGCTGTCACGAGCGGCTGAGGCAGCTACGCGAGCGCCAGGTGATCCGGGGCATCCACGCAGACATCGATCCGGCTGCTCTGGGCATTGGGCTTCAGGCGATGTTTTTCGTTCGGCTCAAGAATCACTCTCGAGCATCGGTAGAGAGCTTCCGAGACAGGGCCCTGGAGCTTCGCGAGGTGATCGCCCTCTACAACGTCACCGGCTCAGAGGATTTCCTGGTGCACGCCGTGGCCCGCGATCCGGACCATCTCTATCAACTGGCCCGAGATACTTTGACCACATTCGGAGAGGTGGATCACATCCAGACGCTCCTCATCTTCGAGGCCGTACGCCGACCCGAGCTGCCCCAGCTCAACCACCTCGAGGGGACTTCGCCGCAGCGGAAACGCCAGACGCGTAAGGGGTCGGGCCGCAGGTAGCTGAAAGCACCGGGCCGTACGAGTGCCAGGGTGGGGCTAGGGCGCCTGAGCCACCAGGGCACGCATTGCGTCCTCAATGTCCTTGAGCTGCGGTACCGACGCCGTCTCGAGACTATCCGCCAGCCCAACCCCCGGGATGAACTTGGCGGCCACCAAGCGGGGGGGAGCCAAGAGCTCGAAGAACAGCTCGTCGACGGTTCTGCGGATCAAGTGCTCGCCGAAGTTGGTGACCTCGGTGTCCTCGTTCACGAAGAGCGCGCGACCGGTCTTCCGGATCGAGCCCTTCACCCGTTCCCAGTCGTAGGGCCACAGCGTCCGGAGGTCCAATACCTCGACCTGCACGCCCTCTGAGCTCAGCGTCTCGGCCGCCTGAACACAGAGCGGCAGCGTCCGTCCGTAGCTGACGGCGGTCAGCACCTCGCCCTCCCGCACGACCTTGGCCACGCCGATCGGGACCTCGAACCGCTCAAGCTCGGGCCACTTCGGCTTCCATCGGCTTCGATTGCCCAAGGGCGCATCGATCATCCTGGACAGGGCGCGGTCGTTATCCGGCTCTCCTGGAATCCGATCGCCTCCGCGCAGCCGCAGCAGTGCCTTGGGCTCCAGGAACATCACCGGATTGAGATCCTGGCAGGCGGAGAGCATCAAGCCGTAGGCATCCAGTGGATTGGAGGGCATCACCACCTTCCAACCTGACAGATGGGTGGCCGACGCATCGAGAGAGTGCGAGTGGTAGATGGAGCCGCGGATGCCGGATCCCACCGGGGTCTTGACCACCATGGGGAGATTCCAGTCCCCGTTGGAGGACCAGTGCATCCCGCCCGCCAGCTTGAGCAGGTCGATCGCGTTGAAGATGTAGTCGGCGAACTGGATCTCCGCCACCGGTCTTTGGCCCGCCAGCGCGAGGCCGATTGCGGCGCCGATGATTCCCCGCTCGTCCAGAGGTGAGTTCCAAGCGGTCCTCAGCCCCTGCGTGGTAGTGAAGACGCCACCGAGCGGTGCGCCGACGTCCTGGCCGAAGACATCGGTGACCCCAAGGTTCTCCTCGGCGAAGTGGAGCGCCATCCGGATCGCCTGCGCCATGGTCGCCATCGCTACTTCTTCTCCCCTGGGCCCCTGGGGCCCGCCGGGCTCTTGTAAACGTAGTCCCAGATCGACTCAGGCGCAGGCTCCGGCTCGTCGCGCACCGCCCTTGCCACCTCCTGCAGCTCATCGGCCAGACGGCCTCTCAGCTCATCCAAGGCGCTCCGGGAGATCACCCCCCAAGCCTCCAGCCGCTCTTCGAAGACGGAAAGGCAGTCGACCTCTTGGGTGACCAGGTTGGCCCCCGAGGCGGAAGAGTGGCCGTAGAGCCGCGAAACCCTGGCCTCCAGGAGAAGGGGCCTTCGTTCCCTTCGAACGTAGGCCATCGCCGCTTCCAGCTCCTGGTAAGCCACGACCGGATCGTTTCCGTCGATCGACTTGGAGCGCACGTTGAAGGGTTGACCGCGGTCGGCGATCCGAGAGGACTGCTGGTCCACCGTGGAGGTCGAGATGCCCCACTGGTTGTTGGTCACCACGATCAGAACCGGTAACTCCTGCTGAGGACGGGAGCTCCAGAGCAAGCAGGTGGTGAAGTCGCCCTCGGCCGTCCCGGCATCGCCGCCGGTGACGATGGTGATGGCGTCGCCCCCCAGCCGCTTCTGAGCCATCGCGGTGCCAATCGCCATCGAGTACTGGACTTCGATCGGCGAGCTGACCGGAACGACGTTCAAGCGCTTGATGGAATAGTGGCTGGAGAAGTTGCGACCTCCCGAATAGGGGTCGGAGGCGGTATTGCGCATCTGGCGCAGCGCTCCGATCGGCGGCTCGCCCAGGGCCACGATCGTTCCGGCCTGGCGGTAGTGGGCGTGGAGGTAGTCGAACTCCGGCCCCTGGCCCTTCTTCATCAACATTCCCAGGGGAACGTTGAAGGCCTCCTCGCCCGGACCACCGACCCAGAAGAAGCCGTGACCCTGCCGGTACATCTGGAGGAGCCTCTCTTCCAGCAGACGGGTCCTCAGCATCAGCTCATGCATGTGCATGAGCAGCTCCTGGGACAGCGGGAGGCTCTTCTCGCCGCGCTCGCTCTCGGACGGGCGGACGTCGCTTTGAGCGACCTGTCTCATCGGGACAACCTTAGTCAGTTGGCGCTCGCTTTGCGACCTCATGGCTCCTCCTCGAGCGCTGGAGGACCGAGCTGTGCCCGGGCCATGCAAACCCGCTCCAAGGCCTCTTCCGAAGTGGTCGCGGTAGCCGATAGATGGCCCATCTTCCGGCCCGGCCGAGCCTCGCCCTTGCCGTACAGGTGAAGTCGGGTCTCCGGGACCCGCAAGGCGAGAGAGAAGTCGGGGGCCCTATCGCCCTTCCAGAGGTCGCCCACTAGGTTTGCGACTGCCGCGGGGCGGGCAACCTCCACCGAGCCTAATGGAAGGTCGGTCACCGCTCGCACCAGCTGTTCGAATTGGCTCGTCACGCAGCCCGCCTCGGTTGCATGAAAGCTGTTGTGGGGGCGGGGTGCCAGCTCATTGACCCACAGCTCCCCGCGGCGGGAAAGGAAGAGCTCCACGGCAAGCAAACCTATGACCTTCAGCTGTTCGGCGATCCCGCGCGCCACCTCCTGCGCGCAGCGTGCAACCGGCGCTTCAAACGGCCCGGGCCACATCGACCAGTCCAACACCTGGCGGGTATGGTGGTTAAATGAGGGCTCGTAGACGACCGTCTCACCCGTCGGGCTTCTCGCAACCAGGACCGAGAGCTCCCGCTCCAGATTGACCGCCGCTTCCACCAGGCAATCTTCACCGCCCAGAGCCGTCCAGGCTTCGGCGGCGATCGCCTCGCTCCGGCCTTGCACCCGGACCTGGCCGCGGCCGTCGTATCCCCCTCGAGGCGCCTTGACGAAGCAGTCGCCGCCGAGATCGTCGATCGCCCGGTAGAGATCCGGTAGCGTGCGAGTCCGTCGGTACGGGCCCACCGGGAAGCCCGCCTGGCGCAACCAATCCTTCTGTACGCCCTTGTCCTGAATTCTTCCGATCACCTCGGCCGAGGGATGGACCGAGCAGTGGGTTGCGGCCAGCCGCAGCCCTTCGAGAGATACCTTCTCGATCTCCAGGGTGATGACCTGGCACTCGCGCGATAGGGCTGCAATCGCTTCCGAATTCTGAAGGTCTCCGACGATCAACCGGTCTACCAAAGGTGCGATCGCGCATTCCGGGCTCGGGTCGAGCGCAACGACGCGATATCCCATGGCCCGCGCGGACAGTGCGGTCATGCGGCCCAGCTGGCCGCCCCCCACCATTCCCAAGGTGGCTCCTGGAAGGATGGGACTCAAGGCAGGGTCTCTTCCCGCACCGCCTTCTCCCGAGCCGCTCTCCATGCAACCAGCTTTCCCCGCAGCTCCGAACTTTGCAGCGACAGAATGGAGCCCGCGAGAAGCGCCGCATTGGCAGCGCCGGGCTTGCCGACGGCCAGGGTTCCCACCGGTACCCCTTTGGGCATCTGCACGATCGACAGGAGCGAATCGACGCCCTGAAACGCGGTCACCGGCATCGGCACGCCCAACACGGGGAGAGGGGTCAGAGAGGCTACCATTCCCGGAAGGTGAGCGGCTCCGCCTGCCGCGGCAATGATGACCTGGAGCCCCCGGCTCTCGGCGGATCGGGCATACTCGAACATCCACTCCGGAGTCCGATGGGCGGAGACGATCTTCACCTCGTGGGGGATGCCCAACTCTTCCAAGATCTCGATGGCCGGCAGGAGGTGCTCATAGTCGGTCTTGCCGCCCATGATCACGCCCACCCGCGCTGTTTCCGGCCTCGCCTCTCTTTTCGCGTTCGACACGCCCGCTCCCATCCGCTTGGGTAGGGGCGGCGTTCTACCTCAAGCCGGGAGCGTTCGTCGCCTACAGGCACGTCAAAGCGGTGGTTGCTTCGAAGATTCCCGGTACCGTTGCAGGACCGACTTCAATGTATTGGCCATCCCCCGCAGGTCGTAGACCGGCTTCTCGAAGTAGGCGAGCAGCCGAGGCTCCCCGTTCAGCGCGCTCAAGCCGGCGCCGCGATAGCCACTGAGCATGGCGATCCCGAGCTCCGGACGCAGCTTCCAAACCTCCTTAGCGAAAGCCACCCCGTCCATCGTCCCGAGCTTGCCGAGCTCGCCGAGCTTGCCGAGCTTGACGTCGGTTAGGACCAGGTCAAACGCTTCTTCGCCGAGTTGCTGCAGCGCTCGCTCCGCGGAAGGAGCGCTCGACACACGAAAACCCTCCCGCCGCAGCACGCTCTCTACCAGCGTTCGAGAGTCCCCATCGTCTTCGACCAACAGGAGGCGAATCGCTTCGCTCATCGTGCCCGAAGCCTAGCCCGGATATTTCACAGCGTGAATACTGCGGCGACAGTCTGTCGGCCTGCCGAGCTTCCGGCCCGCCGCAGAAGCGAGTCGATCCGCGCGCGCAGCTCCCGGGCTTCGAACGGTTTGTGAAGGAAGTCGTCCGCCCCTGCCGCGAAGGCGTCCAGCCGGGTCTGTACGTCGCCTCTCGCGCTGAAGGCGATTACCGGCACTGTGGCCGTGGCCGGGGCCTCGCGGAGACGGCGACATAGCTCCAGCCCGTCCATGCCGGGGAGCATCACGTCCAGAATGACCAGCTCCGGGGTGGTCTCCCTGGCCAGCTCCAACGCTTGAGGTCCATCGAACGCGACCTTGAGCTTGAAGTTGCGGCCCAGCTCGGGAACCAGGAATTGGCGGACCTCGAGCGTATCCTCGACGAGCAGCAGCCGAGGACCCGAATCGTTGGAAGCAGCTGGCTGCGGATGCGGGTCGAGGTGGGAGATCAAGAGGTGGGGTGGAGGCCGGGAGCGGGTGATCGGCATCTGTGGCTGTGCCGCCGGCTGCGGAGCACCCTTGAGCGCTTTGGGCAGCTTCACCGTGAAGGTGGCGCCCTCTCCCAAACGGCTGGTCACCCCGACCTGGCCACGGTGCATCTCAACGAACTGTTTGACGACCGCGAGGCCAAGTCCCGTCCCACCGATCGCGCTGAGCCCCTCGTCCTTGCTGCGCGCGAAGCGACCGAAGATGTGCTCGATCTCCTCGGGAGCGATCCCCGGTCCCTGGTCGCGAACCGCCAGCTCGACGTCCTCTCCACTATCCCGGAGCGAAACGGTCACTTCAGTGCCAGAACCTGAGAACTTGCAGCCGTTCGAGATCAGATTCATCAAGATCCTCTCCAGCTTGTCCGCATCGGCGGTGGCGAGCAGAGGGCTGTCGGGAGGGTCGAACGAGAGCTTGACCCCGAGCGTCGCCGCGTAGGGCGCGATGCTGGCCACCAGCGAGCCGGTCAGCTCCCGCAGCTCGACCTGAGACGTATTGAGGACGCCCACGCCCGAATCGATGCGTGCCAACTCGAGGATGTCGTTGATCATCGAATCCAGCCGCGCCGCCCCTCCGAGGGCCAATTCCAGATAGTGACGATGGCGGGGGTCCAAGGTGTCGGTGTCGTTTAGAATCGCGCTCAACGGGCCCAGGACCACCGTGAGGGGACTGCGCAGATCGTGGCTGAGATTGGCGAAGAAATCGGACTTCGCCCGGTCGAGCTCCCGTTGGCGCCGATTGGCCGATTCCAACTCCAGCCGGTGCCAGGCCTCCCGAAAAAAAATTCGGGTCGTAAGCCCATTGGCGACTGTGGCTACGAGGGCGCACTCCGAAAGCAGGAGGAGGTCGGCGACCGGTCTTCCGGAGAACGGTGTCCCCAGAATCGCGAACTGCGCCCATCCAAATGCGGCTGGCTGCACCACCGCGGCCGCGGCGGTCCAACCCAGCCGGGAAGGAAAGAAGGCGGCAATGGCGAAGAGCGATAGAAGATGGAGCGGGAGGGAGTCACTTTGTCGAGCAGCTCCCCCAAGGGTGAGCATCAGCGCGCCTGTGAGCGCTCCAAGACAGGTCAGCAAGAAGAAGGGGACATGAAAGCGGCTGCCGACCTCCGGACCCCGGCTCAGGCGCCACCAGAAGAGAGCCGAGACGAAGGCGACGACCAAAGCGAGAGTGAAGAGCGGTGGGACGCCGTCGCGAGGTGTTCGGATGGCGTGAGCCGTCAGCATCAGCGGCAGCAGCCAGGTCGAAACCGCGG
>JBGTHI010000031.1:0-4673 GCA_041746295.1 Myxococcaceae bacterium | reverse complement strand
CTGTGTCATGACAAAGCAGCACCGTCCCGACCAGCGCACCCCCCTCCAGCCGCGCGTCCACCAACCGCCTCCCTACTTCGAAGCGGCAGACGCCGGGACGGGTGACATAGCCACCAACGCGCGACTCGGAAACGCGGAGCTCGAGCGCGATCGGCTCGACCGGTGCCCTGGGCGGCGCGCCCGCGGCGGAAATCTCACACGCGAGCGCCGCTCCGCAAGCAGTCCTCCGCAAGAAACGCAAGCGCGAACCGCAGGCGATGAGGCCACGGAAAGGTTCCAGGTTGGCTTGACCGGGACCCCTCGCCTCCTTATGCTCAGTGGGTCGTCGCATGAGAAAAGACTTTTTATTTCACAGTTTTACCGTGTTTCACAATTTGTGATTCTGTCCCCTGCGGGGTTCGTGATGGGCAGCAGATATTCGAACCGATAGGTCCATTCAGGGTGCTGTTTTGGACGCTGTGTGCATGCCTTCCTCGATGCAAAGGAGGGAAGCCTAAGGCGGCCCAACTTTAGCTCCCACCTGTTCACCAGGGTTCAATGGACGTTGACCACACGGCCTCACAGCGGGGGACTTTTTTCGAGGGACAGGGGGATATGGGAAGTGGACACGATGACGGCGGACGATCTCGCAGCCCGTAAAGCGGCGCTCAGGCAGGAGCTGAGCGCCAAGCGGAAGGCCCTTCCCCCCGAGCTGATTGACGAGCGCGGTCTGAAGATCCAATCGCGGTTTCTCGCGACCCACTACTACCACCGGGCGCGCACCATCGCGCTCTATGCCCCCTTCCGGGGTGAAGTCCCCACCCGGGACATCCTGATCGCGGCGATCGCCGACGGAAAGGTCGTCTGCTATCCCCTCTCACATGTCCGGGGTCGCGTCCTCTCGTTTCGGGCTATCACCTCGGAGTCGGAGCTGGAGCCGGGGCGGCTGGGTGTTCGCGAGCCGGCACTGGCGTCGGATCTGATCCCGGTTGAGCAGATCGACCTCTTCGTCGTTCCGGGTCTGGGCTTCACCCAGAACGGCAAGCGGCTCGGCCGTGGCGGAGGCTACTATGACGCCACCCTGGAGGCCTCGTCACCACACAGCCGCCGGGTGGGCTTGGGCTTCAACGAGCAGGTCGTGGAGTGGGTCCCCACCGAGACGGGCGACATCGACATGGACCTGGTGGTCACCGAGTCGGAGATCTGCCGCGGCCTGGCGCGCGACTCGGATTACAACCCAAGCCCAAGTCACTCGTGAAGATCCTCTTCATGGGGGACGTGGTCGGGAAGCCAGGGGTCCTGGCGATCCGTACCCTACTGCCCAAGCTGATCGGCCGACACGATCTCGATCTGGTCGTGGCCAACGCCGAAAACTCCGAAAATGGGGCCGGCGTCTCCCCCGAGAGCGCCGAGGCGCTGCTGGCCGCGGAGGTGAACGTTCTCACCTCCGGGAATCACATCTGGTCCAAGAAACAGATCATCCCCTGGATGGAGCGCAATCCGGATCTGCTGCTCCGCCCCGCCAATTATCCCAACGGCGCGCCCGGGAAGGGCCACACCGTCGTCAGGACACCGGGAGGACGGAAGCTGGGGGTGTTGAATCTCGAGGGGCGGATCTTCATGAAGCCGCTCGATGACCCTTTTACCCGGGCCAGCGAGCTGGTGGCCGCGCTGCGCAAGGAGACCCCGTGTATTCTGGTGGACATGCACTGCGAGGCCAGCAGTGAAAAGAACGCCATCGGAGCCCACCTGGACGGCAAGGTCTCGGCGGTCATCGGGACCCATACTCACGTCCAGACAGCGGATGAGCGGATTCTCCCCGGCGGCACCGCTTTCATCACCGACGTGGGAATGGTCGGCCCGCTCGACTCGGTGATCGGCGTCCGCAAGGAGCTCTCGGTGGAGCGGTTCATCTCCCAGCGGCCGCAGAGCTACGAGGTGGCCAAGGGGCTGGTCTATCTACAAGGCGTGGTGATCGAGATCGATGAGGCGACCGGTAAAGCCACCTCGATCCAGCGCGTCCGCGAGCACCTGCCGGGGACCTGAAGACGCAACTCGGGTCTCTGACCTCCGACAATGGCGAGATCCACGGTTGAGGGCGGGATCGAGGGGGCAGGATGTGTCGGCTGGGTGGCATCAGCTCCGAGGTGAACGTCAACCTCGAAGAGTTCTTCGGCGGGATGCGCCGGCTCTCCGAGGCCGGTCACAGCCACGGCGCCGGAGCGGTGATCAAGGGATCCGAGGACGCGCGCTACCGCGCTCCATTCCACACCACCGAGCCGGCCCACAAGTCGGACGAGTTCGAAGGGGTCCTCAACGAGAAGGCCAACCTCGGGTTGTTCCACCTGCGCTACGCCACCGTCGGCAAGCCGGGCAACATCAACAACCTCCACCCCTTCGTCGACGGCCGCCACGCAATGGCCCACAACGGCACGGCGATCCTCTTTATCGACCGCAAGGGCAATTTCCTGGAGAGCCTTCGCAAGCTGGAGAACGGTAGAATCCTCCAGAAGCTGAACGTGGATAAGGCGGGTGGAAAGCTGCGCGGCGCCACCGACTCGGAGCACCTGTTCCGGATCTATCTCGCCTTCCTGGGCAACGAAGCCGATCTGCACGAAATGGGCTTTGCCCCAATGGCGCGCGCTCTCTCCCAGACTGTCCTGGCGGTGATCGGCTCCGACGACCCGGAGTACGCGCGGCTGCTGAGACAGAACAGCGCGCTGAACATGATCGCCACCGATGCGATCACGAACGTCATCGTCGCCACCTGCTACAACCGGGACCTGTACGTCTCCGACGGTAATCCGCGCGAGGAGCCCGATGCAGGGCCCCCACCTAAGGACGGCGACTACATGAAGACGCTGGTGATTGCGAGCCAGCCCTCTCCCGCGGAGTTCAAGAAGTACAACTGGTGGCGGGTGCGAGACGGCTTTGTGGTGGGGCGCGACCGCGATGGGCTATTCCAGGCCAAGCGGATCGAAGAGATGGCCTCTCCCTACTATGCTTACCGACTGGGCGAGAAGGATCTGGGTTACCAGCAGGACGGGCTGAATCAGGTGGACGCGCTGGAGCCTAACGACACGCTCGAGCACGGGCTGGCCCATCTCAAGCAGATCCAGGAGGAGCTGAAGCGCTACTGGAACGTCCGGGAGATGGCGGAGCCCTAGCCCGGATATTTCACAGCCTGCGCACTGCGGCGACAGCCTGCCGGCCTGCGGACGGCGTGCTCACTCTTCCCTCGTGCGGCGTGCTTCAGCACGCCTCCTCGGTCATCGCTGTGCCTGCCGCCCTCGGCTTCGACAGTCTGCGCTTCGTTTCGCGCAGGCCCTGGTCCTTGGCCTTCTTGAAGTAATGGTCCTTGGGGCGGTATCCGTGGCTCACGTGCAGGCCGCTCTATAGCATGCCGGCGGCGTACGGTTGAGGGTTGTCTATCAATGTTGCCAAACCACAACATTTTTAGTCTACCGGAGTGGACATGAAGGCGCGCGACGTGCTAAGAGAAATTAAAAGACGTGGGGGAGTAGAGGTCAGGCAGGGAAGGGTTCTCACGTTCGGTGTTGCTGCGCTTGTGGGCGCTGGAGCACGACGGTTCCCGTTCACCAGGGAGAGGACATCAAGTTCGGCACCCTGAAAGGGATTGAGAGCGATCTCGTCCCCTGCCCCAACTATGGGAAAGGCTGGTTAACTCAATGAATACTTATCGAGTAGTGCTGGAGCCTATCGAGGATGGCTGGTGGATGGCCTCGGTACCCGAGGTGCAGGGGTGCCGCAGTCAGGGGCGAACCATCACCTTGGCGAAGCGCCGCATCCGCGAGGCCCTGGGGCTGTTCGTTCGGGACGCCAGGACAGCGAACCTCGAAGCAGAGGTGAAGCTTCCCTCGGACCTTGAGCAAGCCCTTGATCGCTTCCGGGCCGAAGCCACGCTGGCGAGGGAGGCGCAGGCGCGTTCTAGTGAGTTGTCGCGACAATTGGTGGAGCGGGCGGTCAACGAGTTGAACTTCTCTATGCGAGAGGCCGGCGAACTCCTCGGAGTCTCCCACCAGCGCGTCGACCAGATCGCCAGACGACGGCCCAGCGAGAGAACACGTTCCAAGCGGAAGGTCGCTACCGCCAGGGGAAAAGCACGCGGTGCGCCCGGCAAGCGGCAGAAGAGGGCTGCGTTCTAATCACAGGTTGAGGATTTCACTGGCTCACGGAAGAACTCGCGCCCCCGGCTCCGACGGTCTAGCCGAACAGCTTCCCGAGCTGAGACCGCAAGAGCTCATGGCCTGGCTCAAGGTGGGGGAGACGACCGAGACGATTGCCCAGCGCCTCGGCCTTTCGAAATCGGAAGTGGACACCGTCGTGAGCTCACTGATGAACGAGACCGCTCGGTGGGCGGGCGAGAATGCGTGCGTGGGTCCATCGTGGTGAACTCGCGAAACAGGGCGGTGGCGTGTCCTTGGTTCTAGTAGGCCTTCTGGCGCAGCCCCACCAGGTAGACCTCCACGCTCGCGCCACGGGTGGCCTCCGGACGCACGACCTTGACCTCCTCGTAACGGCTGCGAAGCCGGGCGCGAAACTCCTCGAAGTCGCCGCCCATGAAAACCTTGGCCACGAAGGAGGAGCCCGGCTTTGCGAGCCGTGTAGCCGTGTCGAGCGCCCTCCCTGCCAGCCCCAGGCTCCTGGCTTCGTCGATCGACCGGACCCCGGTG
>JBGTHI010000030.1:0-2932 GCA_041746295.1 Myxococcaceae bacterium | reverse complement strand
CGCACAGGCGCAGGGCGAGCTGCTCGCGCTCCGTCAGCTCAACGAGGCCCAGCAACAGCTCGACGGGGGCCATTGGGACGAGGCGGCGGCACTGTTGGCGCAGACCGAGGGAAGCCGGGCCTATGCGAAAGAGCGCGAGGCCCTCAAACAGAAGTTGGAAGCGTCGAAGAAGCCGCTATCTTCCGAGGTTCAACGCATCTGCGATGAAGGGGCGGAGCTGTTGGAGCTCAAATACTACAAGGAGGCGGAGGCAAGGCTTCGCCGCTGCGTGGAGCTGGATCCCGGGCATGCCCGCTGCCACAAGCTGCTGGGCACGGCCTACGCCCGTCTTCAGGAATCGGACCGGGGTGCCACCCATTACCGGCGCTTCCTGAGCCTGGCTCCGAACGATCCCCAAGCAGATGCGGTGAAGAAGATCCTGGAGAGCTACGAGCAGAGTCTGAAAAAGTAGCGCCGACCGCCCTGGGGGAAAACGGTGCAAATTCGAATTCTGGTCGTGGACGATGAGCAGGACAACTGCGATTACCTTCAGTTGATCCTGAGCAAAGAGGGCTACGAGGTCGTCACCCTCTCAGATCCCACTCAAGCCGTCGAGCGGCTGCGCCAGGGCGAGTTCCATCTGGTGGTGCTCGATATGATGATGCCGCAGATGAGCGGCACCCAGGTCCTGGAGGCGATCCGGAAGGTCGACACGGACATCGCGGTGGTCGTCTCCACGGCCTACCCTACCGTCGACACCGCGGTCGCCTCGCTCAAGGCGCAGGCGTCGGACTACGTGAAGAAGCCGATCGAGCCGCCGGAGTTTCTGGCGACCATCCGCGCCGCCTTGGAGCGGAAGGGGTTGTCCAAAGACCCCGAGGCGGATCTGCACCGGGCGATCGGCCGAACCATCCGCGACAAGCGCAAGGTGGAAGACCTCACCCTTAAGCAGCTCGCCCGCCGAACTGGCCTCTCGGTCTCCTTGCTCTCACAAATCGAGAGAGCGGAGTCGTCCGCCTCGATCTCCTCGCTTTACAAGATCGCGTCGGCGCTGCGGATCCGGATGGGGGAGCTGTTCGGCGAGGCCTGAGCGAGGCAGCACGTCCGCCCCCTGGGCAAGATGATTGCTACCGGAGAGGGGATTTCAGCGATGATAGAGCGATGACGTTCCTCCTTTGGCTCTTCGTAATGATGCTTGGCCTCTCCTTCGGCGCGGGCCTCTACGAACACCGGATCAGCTTGCCGCGCTGGCTGGACAACGGACACTGGAATGGCGACGCGGCACGCCGGGACGACGTAGGCCGGCGGTTCTGGGCCATGGTCTCCACCGCTCCGCTGACCTTCCTCACCCTCGCCAATCTCTATTGCGGCTGGCGCGCCTCCGGTGAGCTACAGCGTTGGTGGCTCGCGGCCGCAGGAATCGCGCTGTTGGAGCGGGCTTTCACTTTCTCCTACTTCATCCCCACCATGGTCGAACTGATGAGAACCTCGGACACGCCCGAGGCGGTGGCAAAGGCCCAAAGGTGGCGGGCGCTCAACCTTTTGCGACATGGATTGGTTCTGGGTGCATGGCTCGCCGCACTGCAGACCTTCGCGATGCTGAACAGCCTCGGATCGCCTTAGTAGGAGGAGCAGGTTGAAGACTCGCCACCTAGGGGATGTGAAAGTTGGCGCCATCGGCCTGGGCGCGTGGCCAATGTCTGCCGAGGGACGGCCGGACGAACGGCGCTGTGTGGCGACGATTCATGCCGCCCTCGAGACGGGCGTGACGCTGATTGACACCGCCGACGCCTATCACTGGCATCGAGATGAGGTCGGCCATAACGAGTCCCTCATTGCCCGGGCGTTGCGCGCATATGGATCGCGCGCCAGCAGCGTGCTCATCGCCACCAAGGGTGGGCATGTTCGTCCAGGCGATGGGTCTTGGCTCCATCGGGGCTCCCCCCGTCACTTGAAAGCGGCGTGCGAGGCATCTTTGAGGCGCCTGGGCATCGAGGCCATCGGCCTGTATCAGCTCCACCGACCCGACCCGACCGTACCTTTCGCCGATTCAGTAGGGGCGCTGCGCGATCTCATGGACGAAGGCAAAATCCTCCAGGCCGGCATCTCGAACGTCAGCGAGGAGCAGATCCGGGTCGCGAGCGATTTGTTGAGAGGCCGCTTGGCGTCGGTGCAAAACGAGCTCTCGCCCGCGGTTCGCAACAGCGAACCCGAGCTGCGGCTGTGCGAGCAGTTGGGCGTAGCCTTTTTACCCTGGCGCCCCTTCGGCGGGACGGAAAGAGCCAAAGAGCTCGCCGTCCTGCACGCGCCCTTCGGGGAGGTGGGACGTCGGCATGGCGTGAGCGCACACCGGGTGTGCATCGCCTGGCTGTTGGCGAAGTCGCCGGCGATGATTCCCATTCCTGGCTGCACCCGCCCGGAGAGCATTCGGGACTGCGTGGCAGCGCTCGATCTCTCGTTGTCACAGGAGGAGCTCGCGGCTCTCGACACGTGATTCCCCAACTTGCTCGGAGCACGTCAGAGCTAGGTCTGCCTCCCCTAACCGTGCTAACGGCGCGACATGTCCCCGCATCTCCTAATCCTCGGTGCGCTCCTGCTCTGGTCCACCTCGGGCGTGGCGATCAAGCTCTGCAACATGGCGCCCTGGCAGATCGCGGGCGGCCGGTCGCTGATCGCCGCGGCGACAATTCTCCTACTGTTGCCGTCCGCGCGGCGGCTGCCCAGCAGAAGGAGCGCCTGACCACCGCCGCAAACGCGATTTTTCTGCAGTACACCGCTCCGCTCTACGTGCTGCTCTCAGGGCCGTTCATCCTGGGGGAGAAGGCGCGCCGGTCGGAGCTCTATACTCTCCCCGCCTTTCTGCTGGGATTGCTGCTCTTCTTCGTCGACGACCTCTCTCCCGGCCAATCGCTGGGAAACTTCCTGGGGTTGCTCTCCGGGGTCGGCTACGCGC
>JBGTHI010000029.1:0-1715 GCA_041746295.1 Myxococcaceae bacterium | reverse complement strand
GTTTGTCGGCTGCGGGGTGCTGCTCGCGCTTTGGCTCTTCCGCCGCGAGGTGGTCACCATGTCGTTCGATCGCACCTATGCGCAATCACAGGGAATCAACCTCTGGGGCTCGGATCAGCTCTTTCTCCTGCTCTTATCCCTGACCATCGTCATCTCCTTGCAGACGGTGGGCAATGTGCTGGTGCTGGCCATGCTGGTCACTCCGGCGGCAACCGCCCGCCTCCTCACCGTCCGCCTCGCTCCCATGGTTGCCGTTTCCGCGATGATCGGCGCCGTTTCTGGGGTCGCCGGTCTGTATCTTTCCTACTACTGGGGTGTCTCGTCGGGCGCCAGCATCGTCCTGGTGGCGACGGCAATCTTCATCATCGTCTTCCTTTTCGCTCCGCGAACGGGAGCCGTCACCTCTCGCGTTGCCCGGAGACTCCATTTCGGCCACCCGGAACGCGACCAGTTCGCGGAAGAGGAACCCCGCGGTTCACATGTCTGAAGGCATATCTCCGCTGCCACATGCCGCCGGCTGAAACGGCGCCCGTTTTACAATCGAACCTCGAGTCATGCCGCCATGGGGAGAGGAGCGTCCAAAGGTGAGTGAAAACCAGGTCGCGGTCCGTCGGTCCAGTCCGGCCACCATGCCAAAACCGTTTGGCTATTCGCAGATCGTGGAAGTCTCGGGCGGACACACGGTCTACATCTCGGGCCAGGTACCACTTGATGCCAACAATGAGTTGGTGGGAGCAGGGGATTTTGCGGCGCAGGCGCGCCAGACCTTCGCGAACGTCCGGCGCGCGCTGGAGAGCGTGAATCTGACGTTCAACAATGTGGTGAAAGTGCAGATGTACTTGACCGACATCACCAATCTGCCGGCTCTGCGCGACGTGCGTGACGAGTTCGTCAACACCGCCGAACCGCCCTCCAGCACCACCGTCGAAGTCTCCGCCCTCTTTCGCCCGGATGTGCTCTTCGAGCTGGATGTGATTGCTGTTGGCTAGAGCGCAGTGCCCAAAACGTGTCATTCTGACGAACTTGCAGGAAGAATCTCGGCCGGAGGCCGAGTCCGTACGCCGGGAGCGAGATTCTTCGGCTCTGGCCTAAGAATGACACAAGTTCCGCACGCCGCAGTAGCGCTCGGCACGAGCCGTGAGGCATGTGCCGCGACTACTCAACGGCCCTCGGCGCGGGGTAGGGAGATGGTTCGCGAACGGTCCAACCGCGCTCTCGCGCACCTTCCAGTCGACATGAGATCGTCCGTCGCCCTTTCCAGTTGCAAAGCACTGCGCCGACCTAGATTGCGGATCAGAGTGACCAATACTGCTGCTGCACCCCGGCGGCCTCCGCAATCGCCCGCTCCGCATCCAGACCCACTTCATTCGAGGCTGGTTGCATCACCGCCCGCTCCCCATAAGGATCGGGGATCGGCTCCTCATGCTGACCGAGGCCGACCAGCGTTTGGGCGATCGTAGCCGAACAGTAGGGCGCGTACTGGGGTGCATAGCCGCCTTCCTGCGTCACCACCAACCGCCCATCGCAGCAATCAGCGGCAATGGCCATCATGGCTTCAGTCATCGCCCGGTAGCCAGCCAGCGTCAACGACATCCGGGCCAGAGGGTCGAAAACGCTGGCGTCCTGCCCAGCGGAGACGATCACCAGATCGGGGTTGAACTGGCGTGAGATCGGCCCCACGATGCGAGAGCATGTCTCGGCATATGCGCGATTGC
>JBGTHI010000028.1:0-2418 GCA_041746295.1 Myxococcaceae bacterium | reverse complement strand
CTCGAAGACGGGGGTCGAGATACGGGGCACGCTCTCGACCGTGGTCTCGGCAAGGCTACGAAGAGTGGCGATGCCTGCGGCCTCCAGCCGGCGAACGTGTACGCGCGAGATGCGCGCGACGCGGCTCAGATGGTCGGTCTCCTCGAGACGTTGGTCCGCCGCCTCGGTCCAGCGTCCCCAGCTTCGATCGAACCCGGGATGGGGGGCGCAGTCGGGCGACCACTTTGCCTGGAACTCGAGGAACGACTGCCTGATCTGCCGGTAATAGGCGAAGAAGTGCAGGGTGTCGAAGTGCAGCTCGTCCTCGTTGCCTAGCACAAACACCAGCTCCGCCGGGCGCACGCCCTGAATCGTCTCGAGCAGGTCGGCGTAGGCGCAGAGCTGCACCAGGAAATAGGGCCGGGCTGAGCGGGCGAGCTTGGTGTCCCAGGCGGTGTAGTGGTAGTCGCCGAGCGCGGAGGGGCCGGAAGTGCGGAACAGGAAGTCGGGGTAGCCGTGCCAGGCGCCGGCGGCGAGATGGCCCTGGAAGATCACCGGCGCGCCCGCGCGCATGGCGGCGAGCGTGTCGGCGATGTCGGAGGGCCCGTTGGCGATCTCGACCAGTCCGGGCTCGCCGGCCTTCACCTTGGCGAGGAATCGGCTCTCGTGCTCGAGGCCCTTCCGGGCGATCAGCTCGAGCTCGGCATCCTTCGCGTCGCGCCGGAACCATCCGGGGGCGAGTGCGGCGCCGGCTCTCTTGCCCTCGGCCTCCATCCGATCGCACCAGGCCGAGAAATCGCCCTCGAGGTAAGCGATGAGATCGCGGGGGGAGAAGCGGAGCACGCCGTCGGCGGTGTAGTTCATCGATGTCCTGTTCTGGAAAACACAAGGTAACCGCCGCCCCATGGAGGTACCATCGGACCGCCACAACCTGGCTCGGGGGTGTGACAGCGGCCCCGCCCTATCAGATCGTGCCAAACTGACCAAGCGCTCGGGTTGGTGCGTAGGGAGTATCAACGCGACCGGACGTTGAAGCGCGCGCGTGACCACACGCTGAAGGCCGGGGCAGAAGCTGTCCCGGCATTTCGCGGGCTCGGTGTGCTCGCAACTCCCATGCTACGGTTGAATTGTGAGACCTGCTGAGTTCAGCTCGTCTGTTATTTGGGTGACAAGGCGAAACCACGGGTCCTGAATAGCAAGCAGATCCGAAAGGGGCGCTGGCTTTCCATTCTTGACGACTGTCCACCGCACAGGGTCATCGGCGCGCTTCCGCTCGACTGCTCCTCCAGGTATGAGGTCGGCCAAACGTTCGAGGTATCGACTCACGATCTCCGGTGCGGACGATGAGAACCGCCCTAGTCCGTAGTTCCGCCACGTCCCGTCGACGCGCAGCTTTACGAAGTTTGCCCCATCCTCCGACTTGATTAGCAATGAGTTGTCGCCGGGCTCGACCTCAAGTCCGTGCTCTTCGGTACGCCGCAGAAAGGCCCGCAGCTGTTCCTTGACCGTAGGTGTTTCTCCGAGCTTTTCGAAGAAGACTTGCTCACTGATCTTGGTCCGCCTGGGGGGTTGCCCCGTCGCGTTTGGGGCGTCCACCTGACTCGCGGTTATTCCATCGCCTTCGATTCGTATTACCGCCCGAGTAATCTCGGATGTACGCAAGACTGGCCGGGCGTGGGCAAGTATGGCCCCAGACACGTCGAAGAGTGCGACCTCGATCAAGGCTAGACTAAAGTTCAGATGCGCATGCGTTTGAAGGTACTCCGCCAAGTGCTCGACACCTTCCTGAATCCCATCCCCAAGAATCAGCAGAAGGAATCGCCCTCTGCGCAGGCTGCGTTGGACTGTATCAACGAACGCAGCTTCATCACTGGCGGTACCGCTCCGAGAGGCAATCTCATACAGGCCGATCTTCTCCGGTGATGCCTCTCGTATGGCCCGGTCCAAGTCGTCGTAACTCCAGCGGGTGAACTCTTTCGCGTAATCGAGAATCTGCGCCACGACCTGGCGCCGCGCTTCCGGGTTTCGCCAGAGCTTACATTCTGCCAGCGTCAGATACCCTTCCGGACTGACATACAACACGTCGAGTGGACCGGCAGGAGTACCTAGCTCCCGGCAGCAGGGCAGCAGCGGTCCGAAGGCGGGCTCAATACTCCCGATTGGGATAAGGTCAGGGTGCTCGAACACGAGCCGCTGGAGCCAGGACTCGCTCAGCCTTCGCTCATCTCGTCCTGCCAGGTCGATCCGTCTAAGGGCCTGAACAGGGCCACCGCCATCAGGCACGATGAATGGCGTGGATTCAAAACCGCTCATATACGTCTCCGGAGCTCGGGATCCTGCCTGCCGTGCGCCAGCCTAGTCTGTCATGGCCGGGTGATCAGACTGGGCGAATAACTGCCAGATCGATTGCGTCGTATCGGTCGGACGGGAACTACCACC
>JBGTHI010000027.1:0-6341 GCA_041746295.1 Myxococcaceae bacterium | reverse complement strand
TGAAACGCTTGTCCGCCAGCGGGATGGGCTGGTGGAGCTCGGCGAACGGCTCGTGAAGAGCGCCGCAGCCCTGGCCAATAACCGCGTTACCGCGACCGTTTTGACCTCCTTGGATGATGTCGAGCGCGAGATCGCGATCTTGACCGCGCGTCTCGAAGCGGCAGCCCCCGAAGTGGCCATCGAGCTGGGGGCGGCTGGCGCGGGAAAGATATCGATTGGCGACGCTCTGCTAGCGGGCAACGCCGTTCACGCCGCGATCAATCCGCTGACCATTCGGGTCGCCGATGTTGCGACAATAACGGTCACCCCGCCAAAGGCGGCGAGCGCCGTCGATCAGAAGAAGCGTCAGGATGCCCAAAGGCGCCTTTCCAAACTGATCGAAGATGCGGGCGTGGCTTCCGCCAGCGATCTGCGCGCAGCGCGTGCGCGGCGCGAAGCGCTGGAAGCTGAGGCACTGGCGCTTCGGGCCGAGCTCAAAATGTTGGGAATTTCCGAGGCGTCCCCCGCGTTGGCGATCGAGGGGCTCAAAACTGAGATCCAAGCTATCGACGCGATGGTGGCGGAGGCGTTGGCGCAGATGAAGGTTGATAGCCTTCCGTCGGCCGAGGATATTGCCGGGCGCCAGGATGGCCTGCGGCTGAACCGGGAAGAGGCGCGTCGGCAACGGCAGGCGCTTGACGGCGCAATCGATGCCCAGAACACGGTACTTTCGAATGTGGCCGACGCCCGTGGCCGCCTCGGTGGAACGCTGACTGAAATCCAAAATCGCTTAGAAGCGGATCTGGCCATTCTTCCAGATTCTGATCGTCTTTCCCTGGTCGCCGCCGCTGACAAGGCGGTCAAGGACGCGCAAGGCGACTATCGAGTTAAGGCTGCCGCCTTGGAAGAGCAGCGTCAGAAAGCACCTTCGGTTGAAGAACTGGAGCGGCGGCAGAACCGTGTCACGCGCCTCCTCAACGCACTGGACAACCAGAGGACCCGTCTCGGAACTCTGGATCGAGAAATCGCCAATCTCGAAGGACAGATACAAAATGCTGGCGGCGACGGCCTTGGCGAAAAGGTCGAGGAGTTGCGGCAAGCCCGCGACCTGACGGAACGCGAAGTTGAAAAATACAAGGGTCGCGTGGAGACCTTGCTGCTTCTGAAGAGCACCATTGAGGCGTGCTACACCGAACAACGAGATCGGCTCCATGCGCCGCTGCGGCGACACCTGAAGCCCTTTTTGAACGACGTGTTTCCAGCGGCCGAGATCGAACTCGGCGATGGATTTTCCATCGCTGGGATCAGGAGAAACGGACCAAACGCTGAAAACTTTGAGCGCCTGTCTGCAGGCACACAGGAGCAGATCGCTGTGCTGGTTCGGCTCGCCATGGGCGCGATGATCTGCGATCGCGGGCAGCCCGTTCCGATCATTCTCGACGATGCGTTGGTCTTTTCCGACGACGACCGTATTGAGCAGATGTTTGACGCGCTCAACCGAGCGGGACTGAAGCAACAAGTCATCGTGCTGACCTGCAGGACGCGCGCCTTTGCGCTGCTGGGCGGGCGCCAGCTATCGATCTCGTCGAGTCCGGGATGATGGCAAATTGCTGTCGCGCCCCGACTTCCCGATTTTGATCGACCTGATGGCAGCGAAACTTTGGTAAAGTCGGCGCAGATGGAAACCGCCTCGGTCATCGGGCTCGTTTGCTTCATCGCCGCCTGCTTCCTCGAGGCGCTCACAGGGGCATTGTGAGCTGCTGCCGGTTTGGTGGACACCGAGATAAGGTGTTTTCATCAACTGGAGAGCCAGAATGCAGAGAAGGAAGTTCAGCCGCGAGTTCAAGCTTGAGGCGACCAGATTGGTCCGCGAGCGCGGCGTGGCGGTTGCCCAGGCAGCGCGTGACCTGGATGTGCACGAGAACGTGCTTCGCAAATGGGTTCGGGAGTTCGCTGCCGACCCGGCGCAGGCGTTTCCCGGCCACGGACAGATGAGGCCCGAGCAGCAGGAGATCGAGCGGCTGCGTCGCGAGGTCACCAAGCTGAAGGCGGAGAGAGACATCCTAAAAAAAGCCGCCGCCTACTTCGCGAAGGACTCGATATGAGGTTCGCCTTCATCGCGAAGCACCGAGGGATCTGGCCGGCGGCATGGATGTGTGGGGCGCTCGGTGTCTCGCGCAGCGGCTTTCATGCATGGCTTACCAGGGCACCATCGCAGCGAGCCCGTCACGACGAAGAGCTCGGCGCCAGGATCAGGGCCAGCCATGTCGGCAGTTACCGGACCTATGGAGCGCGGCGTGTCTGGCATGACCTGCTGGCGGAGGGTCATCGCTGCGGCCTGCATCGGGTCGAGCGGCTCATGCACGAGCAAGGCCTGCGGGCACGGCCACGCCGCCGCGGCCTGCCAAAGGATAACGGCGAGCGTTCGGTCATCGCCGCCAATGTGCTGGATCGCGAGTTCACTGCTGACGGGCCCAACCAGAAGTGGGTGGCGGACTTCACCTACATCTGGACCGCTGAAGGTTGGCTCTACGTGGCCGCCGTGATTGATCTGTTCTCGCGCAGGGTGGTTGGCTGGTCGATGAGCGACACCATGACCGCCCAACTCGTCACCGATGCCCTCATCATGGCGATCTGGCGGCGTGGCAAACCGGATGCGCTGCTCCACCACTCGGATCAGGGCAGCCAAGGCGTATTCAACCGGTCGTCGCAACACCTCAATGATGGAGGTGTTTATGGGACGACCCGCGGGGTGGATGCAGAAGTTGACGGGGCGAGGAGCCATGCGCTCGCCAGGTGCGCCGTCGCTTCGGTGTGAGATTGAACGACGATTCTGGGAACAGATCGCGACCGGGATCACGAGTGAGAGGGCCGCAGAGGCGGTTGGCGTATCGCCAGTTGTTGGCGCCCGCTGGTTCCGTCATCGTGGCGGGATGCCACTGTTCATGTCGAGACCCATATCCGGGAGATACTTATCGTTCGCTGAGCGAGAGGAGATCGGACTTCTCTGGGCCCAAGGCGTTGGGGTGCGCGAGATCGCCCGTCGTATTGAACGCAGCCCGTCATCGGTCTCGCGAGAGCTAAGGCGGAACGCTGCGACTCGTGGCGGGAAGCTCGAATATCGGGCTTCGGTCGCGCAGTGGAAGGCGGAACTGGTGGCCAGAAGACCGAAGCCGGCAAAGCTGGTGACTAACCCACGGCTGCACCACTACGTCCAAGACCGCTTGGCGGGCAAGATCCAGGCCCCTGACGGTCGTGAGATTGCAGGCCCTCGGCAGGCACCGTTCAAGGGTCGCAACAAGCCGCATCGCGGTGATCGTCAATGGGTCAATGGCTGGTCGCCCGAACAGATTGCCAACCGGCTGCAGGTCGACTTCCCGGAGGACGAATCCATGCGCATCTCTCACGAAGCCATCTACCAGGCCCTCTACATTCAAGGCCGAGGTGCACTCGAACGCGAGTTGGTCGCCTGCCTGCGCCGCGGCCGGGCGTTGCGCATTCCGCGGGCCAGGGCTCGGGCCAAGGCATGGGCACACGTCAGCGAGGCGGTGATGATCTCCAACCGCCCTGCAGAAGTAGAAGACCGTGGGGTGCCCGGACATTGGGAGGGGGACCTGATCATCGGCTTGAACCGATCCGCAATCGGAACCCTGGTCGAGCGTTCAAGCCGCTTTACCAACCTCGTCCACCTGCCTCGTGAGAAAGACTACGGGCTTGTTCAACGCACAAAGAACGGCCCCGCGTTGGCCGGCTATGGAGCCGTCACCATGGTCAATGCGCTTAAGGATACCGTGAAGACCCTGCCTGCCCGGCTGTGGCGGTCATTGACCTGGGACCGTGGCAAGGAGCTATCCGACCATGCCCGGTTCACGAGCGAGTCCGGAGTGAAGGTGTTCTTCGCAGCTCCCCGCAGTCCATGGCAGCGCGGCACGAACGAGAACACCAACGGCCTCTTGCGGCAATACTTCCCGAAGGGTACCGACCTGTCGCGGTGGACCGCCCAAGAGATCCAAGCCGTAGCTCACGCGCTGAACAGCAGGCCCCGGAAAACACTTGGTTGGAAGACACCAGCTGAGGCCTTGAACGAATATCTAGAATCTGAGCAACAACCCAGTGTTGCGACGACCGGTTGAATACGCACAATACACCAGCGAGCAGTTCCAGCGGCTCATGGCCGACAATGGCGTCACGTGTTCCATGAGCAGGTCCGGCAACGTCTGGGACAATGCCGCCATGGAAAGCTTCTTCTCATCCCTGAAGACCGAGCGGATCGGCAAGAAGCTCTACCGGACGCGATCGCAGGCCAAGGCGGATGTGTTCGACTACATCGAATGCTTCTACAATCCGACCCGGCGGCACTCGACCCTGGGTTACCTCAGCCCCATCGACTTCGAACGGGAGGCTGGCGTAGCCTGAGCGAGCCTAACTAAACGTCCACCAAACCGGCAGCAGCTCATTGTGTCGTCCCTGCGACTGGTAGGTCCCCGGAGCGCTGTAGTGTGGGATGGAGTTCAGATCGGTGGTTCGAACCGGCGCTCGATCGGCGGCCTGCGCGAGCTGCAGAACGAGAGCGAGCGCGTCATGCGAGCACGTGCATCGTGACAGCGACCGCGAGGGCGCCGTCTGCCAATGTCAGTAGGATGTCGCCCGCTTCTCTGGCTCTTAGCGGCAGCGTTTGATCCTTACCAAGGCCCCAGCGGTCGTGATGATGGTATCGATAGCTCTTGCGCTAAGCTCACACAACCCACAAACACTCATTCGTTAGCGTGAGTATTTTCGGACCCTGCCCGAAAAGCTCCTATTATCTCAAAATCGAAATCCACGAACAAGTTCCATGGTGTGGAACTCTTTTGACGCTTCAGCGTTTATGGACAGTAGGAGGTCCGATTCGACCGCCCCGGGGTATGCCAGAGGTTTGGTTAGTAGATGGGCGACATAAACTTGTGTCGATGTCGCCAATTACAAAGAAGTGGCCACATAGAAACACGCTGCCCAACGGCAACTCCGCCCGGTCACTGGCGGTGCCAGACTCTTTCGCCATCGTTGTTGCGGATCTCCGTGCATTCCTATTGCCCCTACTTGGAACGCCGACGGCGGGAGGAAGTTGGGCGCGGGGTGGGCCTTGGTCGACGGGGGTCTTGGACGATGAATAGTAGATCCGATCAGTTTCTGTCGAAGCATCATCGTGCGTATAGGCGGCTGATAGGTGAATATGCGTTGTCGGCATAAACCGGGCGCGGAGCATAATGGCAGTGATGTGAGCCCCGTTTGGTCACTCATTTGAATGGAGAGTCCGTCAAGAAGGAGACGGACCATGAGGAAGTCGAGATTCACTGAGGAACAGATCATTGCGATCCTGACCGAACAGGAACGCGGGATGGCGACGGCGGAGGTCTGCCGCAAGCACGGGATCAGCCCTGCGAGCTTTTACAAATGGAAAGCGAAGTTCGGCGGCATGGACGTCTCGGACGCCCGCAAGCTGAAGACGCTGGAGACGGAGAACGCCCGTCTGAAGCGGCTTTTGGCCGATTCCATGCTGGACAACATCGTCCTGAAAGACCTGCTGGGAAAGAGGACCGGAATGCCCATCGTCGTCAGAAGTGCAATTTCTTGACCGCCTTATTGCATTGCAGCGATCGCACTACCCGCGAGTTCCACCGACCCGTAGCCAAAAAAGCGCGCTCATGACGAGCCTGTCTGAAGCCAAACTGGAAATCCTCGCCAATCCGGAGGCCCTCTCGCGCCGGATCGCGAATTGGATGCTCGAATTGGCAACAGCGAAGGACGGGGTGATTTCCGTTGCCCTTTCCGGCGGCTCGACCCCACGACGGCTTTATCATCTCCTCGCTGGACCGCTCTATCGCGATAATTTTCCTTGGTTCCGAACGCATTGGTTCTGGGGCGACGAACGCTTCGTGCCGCACGATGACGCACTGAGCAACTACCGCATGGTGCGAAAGGCGCTGCTATCGCACGCGCCGATCCCCGCCAGCAACATCCATCCCATTCCCACCGAGGGTGTCACCTCTGAGGCAGCAGCGTCCGCTTATGAGCACGAGCTTAAAGCCTTCTACGGTGCGGAGCGCCTCGACCCGGCTCGATCGCTCTTCGATATGACCTTTCTCGGGCTGGGGCCTGATGGCCATACGGCCTCTTTGTTCCCGGGGACGTCGGTGCTCGCCGAGCGTGACCGGTGGGTCGCCGCCGTCGGCGGCGCCGAGACCGAAGTGCGCATCACGCTGACCTATCCGGCGCTGGAGAGCAGCAGGCACGTGGCCTTCTGGGTCGCGGGAGAAGATACGCGAACGATCTTGGGCCGGATTCGGTCCGGCGACGACAGTGTGCCGGCGGCGCGTCTCCAC
>JBGTHI010000026.1:0-3518 GCA_041746295.1 Myxococcaceae bacterium | reverse complement strand
CTGAAGTTGGGTGCGCGGCTGCCCGGCGTCGAGCTTGAGCTCCCCGGTCGCCCGCTCATCTTTGTAGTTGGCCTTGAGAGCCAGATTCAGTGCCTTGAAGTCCTTGAAGGTACCACCGGACAGGGAGAGCACCGCCTCCGCGTTGGGCCGGGCAGTGGTGCCCGACGCTTTCGCCAGGAGGTCCACCTGACCCGCGAGCCTCAAGTCGGGGGAGACGAAAGCCTTGGGCAGAGCGGACAGATCCAGAGCCTTGATCCCGGCCTCCGCCGCGAGCCGCTTACCCTTGAGGCTCGCCGCAAGGGAGATCGACTGGCTCCCGGACGTGAGCGTCAGGGGCGCGACCGCCAGCTCGCCGGTGGGAAAACGGACCTGCGAGGGAGCCTGAAGCGACCACTTCGCCTCGGGGTACTCCAGCGAGAGGGCCTGGATCGCCAACCCTTGGTGGTCGGCGTCGGCGACCCCGCGCAGCTTCAGCTGCAGTAGGGTGGGCGTTTGGGTGCGCAGATCGAGCTGAAGCTCCCGTCCTCGGGTCGCCAACGTGGCGATCAGGTCCTGGAGCCGCCGCTGGCCAGACTTGAGTTCTTGGAGAAAAATCGCCACCTGCGCATCGAGTGGCCGCTTCACGTCGGGAACCGCGCCGGACAGCTCCAGCCCGGTCAGCCGGGTAGCGGCGTAGGCCAGTCTGGGAAAGGCGCCCTTGAAAGCGACGCCGGGATGGTCGATCGGCCCCTCGGCGGAGAAATCGAGCGACCCCTTTCCCTCTAACGGGAGCGGCTTTCCGGTGGCGACCCGGCCCAGGGTTCGGCCGAAGACGCCGAGATCCACCGCGCTCAAATTGCCCGCGAAGGAGAACTCCTTCTCCGATCCCGTGCCGGCTCCGGTCAGCTTGAGACCCGGCAGCAGGGCGTCCAGCTCGGCGATCTGGAAGTGACCCTCATGGGCCAACGCCCGCATGCGCACCGGCCCCAGCGGATGGCCCTCGATGCGGGAGGGCGGGACCTTCAAGAAGGCGGTCAGGTCGAGCGTGTCGAGCGACCTCCCGCCGCCATCCAGCTCCAGCTCCAACGCCACGTCCGACCTGGGTGCCCCCTTCACGAGCTCGCGAAAGTTGAGGTGCGAGAGGCGGAGCTGGAGACCGCGGGCCCGCAGCTTCTCTACGTCCACCTGACCCTTGACGGCCAACTGCGCGCTTCCCGCCGCTGCGTGCAGATCGGCCTCGGCTTGACTGCCCTTGAGCGAGGCGGTGCCTCGAGCAGAGAGCGGAACGGTGTCGAGTACGGGTGGCGCGGTGGGTGCGAAGGCTCGAATGGCGACAGGCTTGACCTCGAGCTGCTTCAAATTGGCGGCGAAGGCGTCAGCCCCTTCCTTCGTCGCCGCCAGCCGCAGCAGCAGACCCGGAAGATCCACGGCCAGATCGGCCTTCGTCCTGGCCTCGTCCCCAGCTGCTTTCAGCTTCAGGGAGAAGGGCCCCTTCAGCGGCACCAGGATCTGGGCTCCCATCGCCAGATCTGCTTCGAGGGCGGCCGTCCTGAGCGCATAGCTCCCGGAGCCGTAGATGGTGAGCGCCTCCATCCGCACCGCGAGCGGCTTGGCTGAGGCCGAGCCCTCGCTCCCCGAGGCCTCTTGCAGAAGCTCCACCTTGCCGCGCTCCAGGGCCAATCGACCCACGGAGAAGGCGAGGGACGAGGGCTCACCGGGCGGCTCCTCCGGCCCTTCTTGTTTGGGCTCCGGGCTTCGCGCCGCGATTGCCCTCATCAGATTCAGACCGCGCGAGTCCTGCTTGAGCCAAAGCTCCGGCGCCTGGATCAGCACCTCGCTCAGCCGGAGTTCCTTGTGGAAGAGCGAGCGGATCGACGCCTCCAGCTCCAGCCGCTCGAGCGTGGCGACGATCTCACCCTCGGGGTCCCTGAGCACCGCCCCTTCCAACACCACGCGGTCGCCCAGAAGCCGCAGCGAGCGGTATTCTAGATTGCCCTGGATGGCCTGGTTCACCGCCGAAAGGATGGGCGCGCGAAGCCGTGCGCTGCCCCACGGCATGGCAACCGCAAGCAGGGCTCCCGCCACCACGAGCAGGACCAGACCCAGCAGCCCCAGCAGAAGCTTTTTGCCTATCCTCTTCATGCCATAGCCCGGGCTAGAACGCCTCGCCGATCGACAGGAAGAAGGCGCAGCTGCCTTCGGGTAGACCTGCCCTGGTCGCGCCGCCGAAACCGAAGCAGCCGCTCCCGTAATCGTAGGGAAGATCGGCCGAGTTGGCGACGAGCAGGGGGGGGCCAATGTTCAATCGACGGGCCAGGTCCAGCCGGATGGGGCCGATCGGCGTGAGATAGCGGAACCCAAAGCCCACCGCGTACTGCATCTGGCTGAAAGAGCTGCGGTCCAGCGAATTGGCGGTGACGAAGCCGCTGTCCAAGAACGTTGCAAAGACGATGTTTCCGTAGAAGTTCCAACGCAGCTCGACCGACCCCTCCAAGATGGCGTTCCCGCCGATCGGTACCGTCTCACCCCTGGGATCGGTGCTGTTGTTGTCGATGTCCCGCTGCCGCTCGACGACCTGCAGCGGAGACATCCGCCGGGTTCCAAAGCCCCTCATCGAGTTGGCACCACCCCCGAAGAAGCGGGCCACGATGGGGCTGCGGGTGTCGTTGAGCGGAATGAGCGTACCCGCGCGAAGCTTCATCGCCACGGTGAACTCCTTCCTCCCTCCGAAGGAGAAGTAGTACCGGGCATCGGGCTGGATACGGACGTAATCGAAGTCGCCTCCCAGGGGGCCACCACCCTCCTGGAAGGAGAGGCCCAGGTAGTAGCCACTCTTGGGGGCTTGCCGGTCGTCCCGCCTATCCCATTCGGCAATCTGTTCCAGGAAGCTCAGGAAGCAGATCCCGGTGCACTCCGAGGTCAGGCTTGGGGTGCCGGAGCTGCTGAGCCCCACGCCGACCAGATCCTCCGAGGCGTAGCGGATCCGGTAGCCCTGCAGGTTGTAGGAGGGAAAGATCGAGAAGTCGGGGTGGGGCTGCCAGATGAAGCCGGTGCGGAGCTGTCCACCGATCGGTATCCGGTAGGCCTGCTCCAGCCGGCTCTCCAGCTGCAGCGACGAGGTGAAGCGAACGTCCCGGAACAGGAAGCGCGGCTGCTCGATGGTTGCCTTGGTCTGGGCGATGGGACCATTCTGGCTGGAGTTATAGAAGTTGGGGATGAAGGCCCAGCCCACCCGCGCGTCCAGGGTCAGGCGGCGCAGGCTGCCCAGGAAGTTGCGGTGGGTGTACTCGCCGACTGCCCGGACCTCGTTCCGGGTGGGGTCGCTGCCCAGGCCACCGCCCGCCCGGATCGAACGGAAGGGCGCCTCCCGAACGTCGACCACCACCGGAATGGTGGCGTTCGCCCGGTCGGGGGCGCCGCGGTTGACCCGCACGCCGCCGAAGACGCCCATCTTGAAGACGCGGGCCTGTGCGTCCGAGAGCGCCGTCTCCGAGTACCAGCGCCCCTTGATGATCGACCCCTGCGCCTGCTCGATGATC